>NYSY01000131.1 GCA_002683215.1 Planctomycetaceae bacterium | reverse complement strand
GGCTGCGACCGGTCGCGAGCGACTGGGCGTTGGAAAGAACCTCCTGGGCGAGGGTGGTGAATCGGTCCATCTGCATATGTGAAATCTCCATTCTCGACACCCGGACTCGGGGCCACGGGTCGCCGATGTCCTGCAATGGTCGCAACTTGCGTGCCGATTCGCACGCGGCGGCAGGCCTTCCCGCCGCGGCGAAAAACCCGTTTTCAGGGCATGCTGGGCCACCCCGACTGCCGAACGGGCAGGATCGGTTCCGCGACCCGTCAGGATGCGGGGGGAATCGCCTCGACCGGGAATCCGGCGGGCAGCACCTCCGGCCGGTCGTTGAACCACGACACCAACCATCGGAAGGCATCCACCAGCCGCGGCCCGGGACGATTGAACATCGCGTTGCCGTCGACCATCACCACCGCGTTCGCGGCGCCGTCCCGTACCGCGGGAAGTTCCCGCCACCAGTCCGACGCCTGCAGGGCCGGAAGTTCGCGACGAATCGCGTCGAGGTCGTATCCGCACGGACACACCACGATCCGCGCCGGCGCCGCCGCGACGATCTCGTCCGGCGTGACCTGGCGGCTCTTCGCACCGACCGGGTTGAGCGAATGTCGACCCCCCGCCTCTTCGATCAGGCCCGGCGTCCAGTGCCCCCCCACGAACGCCGGATCCATCCACTCGAGGAACAGGGTCTCCGGTCCGGGCACGTACTGGTTCACGTAGTCGACGGCCGACCAGTACCCGTCGCGGGCCGCGACCACCGCCTCTTCGGCCTCGCGTTCGCGATCGACCGCCCGGCCGACCTTCAGCAGGTCGTCGAACACGTCCATCAGCGTATGGGGATCGAGGCTCACGATGTCCGGCGGGTCGGGCATCGACGCCGCCGCACCACGGACCGTCGCCAGATCGATGGAACACACCTCGCAGAGATCCTGCGTGAGGATCACATCGGGGCGAAGCGAGATCAGTCGATCGACGTCGAGGTGGTAGAGGCTCGCCGACGCGGAGCCCTCCTCGCCGCCGAGGGCTTCGCGGACCTCGAGGTCGATCGCCGCACTGGAATCCGCGGTGGTCCGGGCGGCGGTCAGGACCGGACGGTCACCGACCGACGATGGAAAGTCGCATTCGTGGCTCCGACCGACCAGCAGCGATTCCCCACCGATCGCGCAGAGGACTTCGGTGGCCGACGGCAGCAGACTGATGACGCGCATCCGGACATGCTACGCGGACCGGACGATACGTTCTGTGGCGAGATGCCCGCTCAGGTCCGGGAAGGCGCCGGGCCATCGCCGGTCTCGAGCGTCACCGCATAGGCGAGTCGAAGCGGCGCGTCGCGGGTGACGGTCATCGCACCGGATTCGCCACCACCCTCGAACGCCCGCCGCCCGAAGGGGTTGGCCGCGAGCAATCCGTACTTCCGAGCGTGCCACCACGTCGGGTGCCGCGGGTTGCGATCGGCATCCTCGATCCGGACCCGGACCAGCCGGCCGTCGATCGGCCCCTCGGCCATCACCCATTCGGATCGACGCCCCCAGCATGCCCCATCGAGCAGGCCTTCAGCGTTCTCGAGTCGACCCAGCGCCACCGGACCGTCGACCCGCATCGTCGGCGCGAGCCGGATCGCGAAGGTCCCTTCCTTGGTGTCGCCGAGCACCATCGATTCACCCACCGGCACGAGTTCGAGATCGACCTCGATCCGGTGCCGCCACGGTGTCGCGGTGAAACGCATACGACGCTTTTCGGTCGCGATCCGCCGCCCCTCGCAGGTCCAGTCCGCGACGAAGCGGACCGCATCGTCCTCCACCACGTGCTCCCGGACCCGGACTCGACACCTGGGGTCGTGCCAGAAGTCATGACCGTCGACGTCTCCGTGGGCGAACCACAGGCCTCGATGATGTGGGTGGTCCGTCGCTTCGCCGGCGTTCCGCGCGAATGGAAATCCACGGATGGCCAGACGTTCGCCCGGCGCGTTCAACGGAAACACCGTCGGCGTCCGCTCCGCCGACCCGAGCCGGAGCGTCGCGATCAGCTCATCGCCCGATCGGACGTCGAGCATGTTCGGCGCCCGACGCCTCGGCGCGATCCGGATCACGCCAGCGGGCGCGTCGGCCTGGTAGCGACGAGCCGCCGTCATCGCCGCCGCCATCGCCCCCTGGTTCCCGAGGGCGCTGACCAGGTGCCGCGGCCGTGGCGTGTGCGCTTCCAGCAGCACCATTCCCGAGTAGTCGTCATCGACCAGTCGCCGCAGCAGGTCCGCGGAGGGATATCGCTCGTCCCCCAGCTCCCGGACATGCACGGTGCCGCCGAAGTGGGGCCGGAGCATCTCGTAGTGCCGCGCGAACCCGCGGCCACGAAGGTCCCGCGGATTAGAATTCCAGCAGACCCGGACCACGGGATGATCCGCGATCTCGATGATGCGTCGGATGACCGCCGGATCGGCGCACTGACCGTGGACCTCCAACCGCAGTTCCTGGCCGAGGTCCGAAGCGGCGGGCCCGAGTTCCGCGAGACTTCGACCGATCTGTTCGATCGTCCGTTCGTGTTCCACGCCGGGGTGGAACGAGTCGGGCTTCACCTTGACGCCGCCGCCACCGATGGCCGCGGAGAGTTCGAGAAACTCGAGGGTGGCCCGCTTGGCGGCCGCGAGCCGATCGGGATCGGGCGAATCGAATCGTTCGTCGCTCCCGATGCCGACGATCTCCACCGGCGACGCCGCGAAGCGATCGCGAACCGCCCGGCGTGCCGCCGCATCGAGCCGCCGTTCAACCGCATGCCCGTGGGTGGTCCGCAATTCGACGCCGTCGAGTCCGGACTCGGCGCAGGCATCGATCAGCGCGGGCAGTGAAAGATCGCGACCCCAGAGATAGGTGACCATTCCGAATCGGAGCCTCGATTCCGCAGGGTCGGCGACGGGGAGGCTCGATCGCATCGCGGCGGCGAGTGCCGCAGGTCCCACGACCATCGATGCGGCGGTACCCGCCAGAAAGCGGCGTCGTGAAGGATCGGTCGTGTCGGCCATGAGATCGACTCCGGAGCGGCGTTCAGAACGCATAGGGCGCGCGGGCGTTCCGCACGAGCATCGCGGTCGCTTCGGGATCACCGACCACCGCATCACCCGACGGGGTGACGCGAAGGGTTCGCCCGAGGGTGACCGGCGTCGCCCCGAGATCGACCTCGTTCGCATCGAGGTGCGCCTTCATGCGACGCCAGCCGTCGAAGGCGACCGCATCGGCGCTCCACGCGGCGTCGACCGCCGCTGGCGCGGCTTCCTCACCCAGGACATGGGAGAGGATTCCCAGGTGGCAATACGCGGAAGAGAGGTGCCCATCCTCGATGGGAGCGTTCAGAACCGTCGGATCGTCGGCCCGAACCGCCTCGATGAAGTTCGCGAAGTGGTCGCCGCCTCCCTTCCATTCCTGCTGCTTGACCCCGTCGCGATCGACGAAGTCCGCCCAGTTGTAGGAGTTCGAGACCCGGACCATGCCGTGCTCGCCGTGGATCACGTTGCCGATCGACTGGCCTTCGAACCGGTCCATCTCCCACTTTCCGGACTGCGACGCCTTGTCCTTCGGAAGCCCGCGGACCTCGAAGACCAGCGGCGTTCCCCCGCAGTCGAACACCGCGACCTGGGTGTTCGGCGAGTCGCCGGCGTCGACGTAGCCGAGCCGGCCGCCGACCGAGTCGACGCGGGCCGGCATCCGATCGGCCTCCAGCGCCCAGCGGGCGATGTCCATCTGGTGGATGCCCTGGTTTCCAAGGTCGCCGTTTCCGGTGTGCAGGTCCCAGTGCCAGTCGTAGTGCAGACGCGGTCGCTGAAGCGACCGATAGGCGACGGGGCCGAGCCAGCGGTCGTAGTCGACCGAGGCCGGGACGAACCGGGACCGGGCGTCCGCACCGATGGACCGCCTCGGCTTGTAGCACAGACCACGCGAGCAGTGAACCGCCCCGAGGCCGCCGTCGTGAATGAACGCCATCGCGTCTCGAACGCTCTGCGCGGACCGCCCCTGCGTTCCACTCGCGCAGATCAGGCCGGTGCGGTCCGCCGCATCGACGATCCGTTGGCCTTCCTCCACCACGTGGGAGACCGGCTTCTCGCAGTAGACGTGCTTGCCGGCGTCGAGCGCCCAGCATGCGAGCATCGAATGCGTGTGGTTGGGCGTGGCGATGGCGATGACGTCGAGGTCGTCTCGGTCGAGCAGCGTCCGCGGATCACCGGTCAGATCGACCTCGAATCCCGCCCACTTCTCGCCACCCGCGGCGCATTCCGCGCCCCGCCGGGCGAGGACCTCCGAATCGACGTCGCAGAGCGCGACCACGCGGACGCCCGGCAGCCGGGCGAACCCCATCGCGTGGTTCCAGCCTCGCCCTCGCAGGCCGATCACCGCGACCCGGATCTCGTCGGACCCGCCCGGCGGATCCTTCTTCCCGGGGGCCTGATCCTGCGGGCTGGATGCCGGCGACGTGCGGACGAACGCGCCCGCGGCTCCCACCGCAGAGGCGGCGATGAAGTCACGACGACTGGGGGCGGATGGATTCTTCATGACCCGACGGTATCGGATGCCCGGCGCTTCGCAAGCCTCTGATCCGCCGATCGACCGGGCGGAACCGGTTCGGATCGATCAGGCCGATGCTTCAGGCGAACCCTCGCTCGGCGGCGGATCGTCTCCCCGCACGCCGAAGATCCGCTCGCGTGTGAATTCCACGACGATGTAGATGACCGGCACGATGAGCAGACTGAGGAAGGTCGACGCGATCATGCCGCCCAGCACGGTGGTGCCGATCGAATGACGGGCGTTCGCACCCGGACCGGTGGCGAAGACCAGCGGAAGCACGCCGAGGATGAACGCGAACGCGGTCATCAGGATCGGCCGAAGTCGAAGGCGGACCGCCTCCATCGCCGCCTCGATGATTCCGGATCCCTCTTCACGCAGGGATTTCGCGAATTCGACGATCAGAATGGCGTTCTTCGCCGCGAGTCCGACCAGCATCAGCAGCCCGATCTGACCGTAGACGTCGAGGGCCAGGCCTCGGATGTCGAGTGCCACCAGGGCGCCGAGCACCGCGAGCGGGACCGAAAGCAGGATCACGAACGGCATCGCCCAGCTCTCGTAGAGGGCTGCGAGCACCAGGAAGATCGTGATCAGGGAGAGTCCGAAGATGATCGGTGCGATGCTTCCGACCTTCAACTGCTGGTAGACCGTGCCCGTCCATTCGAAGCCCCAGCCTTCCGGCGCGAGTTCGGCCTGCGCGACCTCCATCATCGCCTTCACGGCATCGCCGCCGGACTTGCCCTTCGCGGGACCACCGATGACCTGCGTGGATTGGTACAGGTTGTAGTGGGCGATGTTCATCGGACCCGCGACCTGCTTCAGGGTCACGAACTGCGACAACGGGATCTGATCGCCCTGCTTGTTCTGCACCCGCAGGGCCAGGACGTCCTCGAAGGTCATCCGATCGGCGCCTTCCGCCTGGAGATTCACCTGGTAGACCTGGTTGTACTTGTTCCAGTTGTTGACGTAGTACCCGCCGAGGTGGACCTGCAGCGTCTGGAACACGTCGGCCATCGACAGTCCGAGCCGGGTCGCCTCGACCCGGTCGATCTCCAGATCGACTTCCGGAACGTCGGTCTTGAAGTCGCAGAGAAGGTTGCCGATCTCGGGGGTCGCTTCCGCCTTCTCGACGAAGTTCAGGGTCGCGGCCAGCAGCGCGTCGGAACCCCGGTTCAACTGATCGAGAATCTCGAACTGGAAGCCGCCGGTCGAACCCAGCCCGGGGATCGGGGGCGGATTGATCGGAATGCACGTCGCGCCATCGACCGCGAACAGTTCCCGCTTCGCCACCTCGATCACGCCGGGCACCTGTTCATCGGTGACGGTGCGTTCGGCGAAGGGATCGAGAATCGCGAAGACCACGCCGGTCGCGGAGTCCGCGTACGCGTCGAGGAAGTTGTAGCCCGCGACCGAGTTGACGTACTGGACGCCGGGCGTGTCGAGCAGGATCGCGGCCGCGGATTCGCACGCGGCCTCGGTTCGTTCGAGGGAGGAACCGCTCGGCAGGGCGACGAAGACGAAGAACCAGCCCTGGTCCTCCTGCGGCACGAAGCCGGTCGGCGTCTCCTTGAAACGGTTGAAGGTCAGGAGGATGAGCGCGGCGAACGCGATCAGGACCCCCCACCAGAGTCGCCGGCCGAGCATGCCGACGAACCGGCTGAACCCGCTGGAGACCTTGTCGAAACCGTCGTTGAACATCCGGAACGGCTTGATCCGGTCCTCCCGCGCCGTGTGTCGGAGCAGCACCCCCGAGAGGGCGGGGCTCAGGCTCAGCGAGTTGAACGCGGAGATCGCCACCGAGAACGCGATGGTCAGGGCGAACTGGTTGTAGAGCTGACCCGCGATTCCCGGCATGAACGCGGTGGGTACGAACACCGCCATCAGCACCGCGGTCGTCGCGACGATCGGTGGCGTGACCTCGCGCATCGCGGCCCTCGCGGCATCGCGCCGCCCGAGTCCGGACTCCAGCTGGCGTTCGACGTTCTCCACGACCACGATCGCGTCATCCACCACCAGGCCCACCGCGAGCACCAGACCAAGCAGGGTCAGGGTGTTGATGGAGAACCCGAACGCGGCGAGGATCGCGAAGGTCGCGACCAGGGACACCGGGATCGCGATGATCGGGATGATCGTGGTCCGCCAGCTCTGGAGGAACACGAAGACGACGATCACCACGAGCCCGATCGCCTCGAGCAGCGTGACCACCAGCTCGTTCATGCTGTCCTTGACGAAGTCGGTGCTGTCGTAGGTGATCAACGCCTTGACGCCGTCGGGGAACCGACCCTTCGCGGCGAGATCGTCGATCAACGCCTGAATCTGGTTGCTGAGCTGGATCGCGTTCGCACCGGACCGCTGGAAGATGCCGAGCAGCGCGGTCGGCTGGTTCTGGTAGCGGGTCGAGGAGGCGTAGGACTCCGCACCGAGTTCGACGCGACCGATGTCCTTGATCTGCACCACGCCGCCGTCGCGGACCGCGACCACGATGTCGTTGAAATCCTCGGCCTCGCGAAGCTGGCCCAGCGTCGTCAACTGGTAGGTGTACGCGGTGGAGTCCGGGAGCGGCGGCGCTCCGACCTGGCCGGCGGCGACGTCGATGTTCTGCGACTGGACCGCGTCGACCACCTCGTTCGGGGTTATCCCGATGGCGGCCATCTTGTCGGGGTCGAGCCAGATCCGGATCGAGTATTCGAGGAATCCGAAGTTGGTGACCTGCCCGGCGCCGGGAAGGCGGTTCAGGGCGTCGACGAGGTTGATCTGGGCCCAGTTGCCGAGAAAGGCGCTGTCGTAGTTTCCGGTCGGGTCGTAGAGGGTGAGCAGACACGTGATGTCCGTCTCGGCCTTGTTGATCGAAACTCCGGACCGCTGGGTCACCTCCGGGAGCTGCCCGATGGCGGTCTGCACCTTGTTCTGGATGTCCACCGCGCCGATGTCGACGTCGTAGCCGACCTCGAAGGTCACGGTGATCGCGCTCGCACCGTTGGAGGTCGAGTTGCTGGACATGTAGATCATGCCCTCGACCCCGTTGATCTGCTGCTCCAGCGGCGTGGTGATCACCCGGGCGACCACCTCCGCACTCGACCCCGGGTACCCCGCGGTGACCTGCACCGTGGGTGGCACGATCGGCGGGAACAGCGCCACCGGAAGCGTGTAGATGGAGACCAGGCCCACCACGACCATGAGGATCGCGATCGCGCTGGCGAAGATCGGCCTGGCGATGAAGAACCGGGTCACGCGACGCTCCTGGGGTTGACGACTCGATGCACGATCACTTCGAGGCTCCGTCGTGACCGCTGGCGGCCTCGGGATGAAGCGCATGCTTGGCGACGTGGCTCTGGCCGGGGTGCTTGCCACCCTTCGACGCGCCGGCCGCCTCCTTCTTCTGCGCGGCGACTTCCTTCCGCCAGGCGTCCAGCGACAGGGTCTTCGCCCGGACCGAGACGTCGGACTTCAACATGTAGGGATTGCCCTCGACGACCACCGGGATCCCCGCCTCCAGGCCGGTCACGACGCGGAGTTCCTTCCACTGCGGTCCCAGCGTCACGTTCACCCGGACGAGCTTGTCGTCCTTCACGGTCCAGACGTAGGCCTGCTGCGGCTCGCTCTGGATCGCCTCGACCGGAACCACGACCCGGCCGGGGAGCGTCCCCAGATCCACCTCGACGTCGGCGAAGAGCCCGGGGACCAGCCGGAGGTCGGTGTTGGGGAAGCTCGCGCGGGCGATGAACGTGGAGCTGTCGGTGGCGGCCTCGTTGTCCACGAGATCGAGCGATCCCTCATAGGTCATGGACGAACTCATGCTGCGGACGGTCACCTTGACGCCGATGTCCCTCGCGGGCCAGGCCATGACGTAGTCAGGCAGCTCGGTCCCCGCGGGCTGGAAGACCACCCGCATCGGATCGAGATCGACCACCACCGCGAGGTCCTCGTTGATGCCGGGTCCGACCAGGTTGCCGACGTCGACCAGACGCCGACCGATGCGACCGTCGAACGGCGCGGCGACCTCGGTGTAGCCGAGGTTGATCTCCGCCTCGATCAGGCTCGCCCGGGCCACCTGGACCTGCGCGGCCGCCGATTCGAGGTTCGTGCGGTACTGATCGAACGCCTGCGCCGAAATCGCGCCGGATGCGACCAGCGGTTCGTTCCGGGCGAACTCGATCCGGGCGAAGTCGAACGCGGCCTCGGCGGCTGCCAGCTGGCCTCCGGCTTCGAGGACCTGCGCTTCGTACGGTGGCGGTTCGATCACGAACATCGTGTCGCCGGCGGAGACCGACGTGCCCTCTTCGAAGCGACGCTCCTCGAGAAAACCGGTGATCCGGGCCTCGAGCGTCGCCTGCCGGACGGCCTCGGTGTTTCCGGGATAGCGCCGGATGTCCGGGACGTCCATCTTGCTGGAGTCCACCGCGGTGACCGGGAGATCCGGCTTCTTCTGCGGGGCCTTCGCCGCCGCGCGATCACAACCCGTGGCCGCCGTGATCACGCCGAGCGCCATGACGGTGAAGAGCGTGCATCCGGCTCGTCGTTTCGAGCTTCCGTTCATCCCGCATCCTCCACGATCACGATCGTCGCGTCGGCGTCGATCGTGTTCTCCTCGATGTTCCAAGATCCCCCGAGCGCCTTGTAGATCCCGACCGCGTTCGCGGCGACCTGCCCGTCGATCACGGCCAGCTGCTGGACGGCGCCGAGCAGTTCGCGTTCGATGTCCAGCAACGCCTCGAGATCGTCGACCCCCTGCTCCAGGCGGGAGGTCGCGAGCGTGGCCGCCCGGTCGTAGGTGTCGACGACCAGTCGCAGCCGCGACTGCTCCCGCAGGCTCGATCCGTAGGCGACCAGCGAATTCTCGACGTCCACGATGGCGCCGAACACCGTCGCTTCGTAGGAC
This sequence comes from Planctomycetaceae bacterium, assembly GCA_002683215.1. Classification (GTDB taxonomy): domain Bacteria; phylum Planctomycetota; class Phycisphaerae; order Phycisphaerales; family SM1A02; genus UBA12014. The sequence continues at coordinate 7,547 of NYSY01000131.1, read as the reverse complement.
ATGAGCGCCTGATAGGCCTGTTCGTTCCGCACGTCGATCACCGATCGAAGCCGTCCCGCCGTGAAGATCGGCCAGGACACCTCGATCGCGAGCAGCCCACCGAGGTTCGACGGCATCACCAGCCGGTCGAACTGGGTGCTGGTGTAGCCACCCTGCCCGCTGAGTCGGAGCGAGGGGTACAGCGCCGCTTCCGCGATTCCGATGTTCGCGGCCGCCGCACCGACCAGACGTTCCGCAGCCCGGATGTCGGGACGCCGGCGGATGACGTCGGCGGGGATGCCGACCGCGATCTCCCGGGGCGGATCGGGAACGCCGAAATCCTCGACGGTCGCCGCGAGGCGGTCGCGAAGCGATGCCACCGGTTCCGCGATCAGCACCGACAGACGGTTGATCGTGGTCGCGAGCTCGTATTCCAGCGACGGCACCTTCGCCTCGGCCGCCTGGAGCTGCGCCTCGGCCTGCAGAAACGCGAATTCGGTCACCACGCCCTGTCGGAACTGTTCGCGGGCGAGGGTCGTGGTCTCGGCCTGGGCCGCGACGATTCGTCGCAACGCCGTGATCTGACCCTGAAGCGAACGCGCTTCGATGTAGCTTCGAGCGACCTCGGCGCGGATGGTGACGAGCATGTCCCGCGCGTCCTCCACCTGGGCCTGAAGGTCGAATTCCGCCGCCTGCATGCTGCGACGAACCTTGCCCCAGAGGTCGATCTCCCAGCCGAAATCGAGCCCGAGGCTGTAGAAGTTCTCGTCCGAAACGGGCAGGCCCGAGCTGTTGGCCTGGTTGCCGTCGAGGAACTCGGCCTCGCCGTTCGCGTTGATCTCGGGATACAGATCGGCGGCGGCGATCCCGTAGAGGGATCGCGCCTCGCGGATGCGGCTGGCGGCGGTGCGGAGATCGAAGTTGTTGCGTTCGGCGGCCGACACCAGATCGACCAGGATCGGATCGTCGAAGCCGCGCCACCAGGCCCCGGGGTCGACCTTGCCGCGGGTCACTCCCTCGACGAGATCCTCGTGCCAGGCGTCGGCAGTGACGACGGACGGCGGCGTCGGATCGGGGCCGACCATGCATCCGGGCAGGCCGCCGAGCAGCAGTACGAAAGCCAGACGGGATCGTGGGGCCGTCATCGGTGCGGACCGGACGCCTTGCTTCCGACGGCGGCGTTCGCCTTTTCTTCGTATCGCGGGCATGGAGAGCACGGTACTCGCCTCGCCCCTCATGCGGGGGCCGCCGTCTGAAAATCGGTCCTTACCAGATCGCTTTGCACCAAAAGGAATACGGCGAATCGACGAGCCAGCGTTACCATTCGAGTTCGGAGCCCTTTCTCGGGAGTACAACTTGAAGATTCGACGCAAGACGGCTGGCGGATCGTTCGCCTTGAAGACCACGAAGACCGCGGGCGCCGCCACGGCGCTGTCGATCTTCGCCTCGATCGGGGGATGCGGCGATCCCGGATCAGGATCGACCACGTCCCCGGCGTCGGACATCACCTGGACATCGCTCGCCGCGGAGAACCTCGCTGCGGATGCCTCCTGCACGGCATGCCACGAGGCGGAACCCGAGGTGGAGCGGCGAATCGGCGTCTCGCCCGGTCCGCGGATCCTCGGTGTCGACGGCGTCGGCGCCCGGCTCTCCCCCGCCGCCATCCGGACCCGGGTTCGGGGGCACGGTGCCGAATCGGGCCTGCGAATGCCCGATCTTCTCCACGGCCTCGACGAAGCCGAGCAGGCGGTCGCGGTGGAGGAACTCGTCCATTTCCTCGTGGAGCAGGGCGGACCGATCCCCACCGACGCCACCCGGATGGAGATCTCGACCGCCCGGATCGCGCAAGGGGCATCGCTCTGGGAATCCATCGGATGCACCGCCTGCCACGGTGCCGACGCCGGTGACGCGGTCGGTTTCGGAGACCTCGCCGGCGCCTGGACCTTCGAATCACTCGCGAACTTCCTCGGTGATCCGCTGACCGTCCATCCGGGCGGGCGCATGCCTTCGCTCGAGCTCTCCGACGACGAGCGCCGGTCGATCGCCGCCTTCCTGCTCGCAGGCGGCGACATGACCAAGACGACCGCATCGAAGCCCGGTCTGCAGCTCGATTTCTTCGAAGGCGACTTCGACGGCGTGGGGCCGATCGACGCGGTCGGCGGCGACGTCGATCCGGTGCGAGTCCCGGTCCCGGGCGTGGGACCCTACGCGGGTCGCGACCGCTTCGGCCTGCACCTCTCCGGCGAGATCGAGATCCCGACCTCCGGTCGATGGAACTTCTATCTCACGTCCGACGACGGCTCCGGCTTGAGGATCGATGGTCGAACCGTGGTCTCGAATCCGGGAATCCACGGCGAGATCATGGAACGGGGATCCGTCGATCTCGACGCGGGGCGCCACGCGATCGACATCGGGATGTTCGAAGCCTCCGGCGGCGAGCGGCTCTCGCTCTCCTGGAGCGGCCCCGGGGTCGCCCGCCAGCCGGTGCCCGCCGAGGCCTTCTTCAGCGACGCCGTGGTGCTCGACGCCGGCTGGGCCGATTTCGAACTCGACGAAGAGATGGCCCGACGCGGTGCGGTCCGGTTCGCGCAGACCGGCTGCACCGCCTGTCACGTGCCGGACATGCCGCAGCCCCGGGGCACCGCGGCCGCTTTACCGCTGGCATCGCTGGTGGCCGGACGAGGCTGCCTCTCCTCGGACGTCCCCGCCAACGCCCCGGACTACGGCTTCGACACCGCGGAGCTCGCCCTGCTGGACGAGTTCGTCTCGAACGTCCGCGCCCTCCTGGAGCCACTTCCGGGGGACATCGCGGTGGCGCATTCGATGATCCGGCTCGACTGCATCGCCTGCCACGAACGCCCCGACGTCGGCGGCCCTTCCGTCGAGGCCCGGGCCCGATTCGCCTCGGACGACGACGCGGAACTCGGCGACGAAGGACGAATCCCGCCGCCGCTCGACGGCGTGGGCAACAAGCTCCGGCTCGAAGCGCTTCGGGACGTGCTCGCCAACGGCACCAAGGTGCGGCCGTACATGAAGACGCGGATGCCGATCTTCGGCGATGCGCAGACCAGGGACCTGGTGGTCCACCTCGCGGCATCGGACTCGATCGCCGCCGACGGACGGGAACCGGAGTTCGACGAGGAACGGGTCGCCGCGGGACACGCCCTCACCGGCACCGACGGCGTCTCCTGCGTGCAGTGCCACACCGTCGCGGGCCACCCCGCCCTCGGAATCCCCGCGGTGGATCTCGCGACGATGCACGCGCGGATCCGCCCCGGCTGGTTCCGCAAGCACCTGCTCGATCCGCAGAAGACGAACCCCGGCACCCGCATGACCGCGTCCTGGGGGAACGGCGGGACGGAACGGATCTTCCCGGAGCTGCTCGGCGGCGATCCGGTCAAGCAGGTCGACGCGATCCGCTCCTACCTCTCGCTCGGCGAATCGATGCCGCTCCCGAAGGGGGTGGTTCCCGACGCCGGCGAGTACGCCCTCATCCCCATCGATGAGCCGATCCTCTTCGGCACGTTCATGCGGGACGTGAGCCCGCGGACCATCGCGGTTGGACTGCCCGAAAACCTCCACTTCGCCTGGGACGCGGAGCACGCCCGGCTCGCCAAGGCCTGGCGCGGCGCGTTCATGGACGCGGAAGGGACCTGGCGCGGACGAGCCGGACAGCTCGAGGCGCCGGAAGGACGGTCGGTCCTCCAGATGCCCGACGGACCCGCGATCGCGATGCTGGAGACGCGGGACGCGGCCTGGCCGACCGCCAACGCCCGCGACCCCGCCGGCCTTCGAAACGGCGCGTGGCGATTCGCCGGCGTCACTCGGGACGATGAACGACGACCGGCCTTCAACAGCGAACTCGACGGCGTTCGAATCACCGAGCGACCGCTGCCGCGGATCGCCGAGGGCGGCACCAGCCTGATCCGGCGGTTCACGGTGGGAAGCGATGCGGGGCGGGGCGACCTCTACATGCGGGCCGCGATCGCCACGTCCATCGAACCCGTGGCGGGCGAAGGCGACGAGCGGATCTGGGCGATCAACGGCGAACGGACCGTTCGCGTGTCGGGTGCGAACTCGTTCGTCCGCGAGGATCCCGGCGGAATGAAGGAACTGATCGTCAAGGTTCCGCTGAAGATGGTGGGACGCGAGGACGTCGACTTCGAAGGCACCTTCGACGTGGAGCTGGCATGGTGAATCGAAACGAGGAGACACGCATGGAATCCCTTCCCCGGTCGGCTTTCGGACGCGGAATCGGACGACGACGTCTCGCCACGGTGACCGGGCTCGCCGCCATCGTCGGTGGGATCGCCACCGCAGCCGACGAGTCCGCGTACTGGCGACTCGTGGACGTGCCCGAACCGGAGGGCGTGGCCCACGAAGTCGGAGCCGTGCTGCCGCTCGGTGGCGGGCGGATCATGACCGCGACCCGGCGCGGCGACGTCTGGATCGTGGAGAACGCGTACGAGTCCGCACCGACCGTGTCGGTACTCGCAGGAAGCCCCGAAGACGAGGCGACCACCGACGATCCGCACCGAATCCGATTCATCAAGTACGCGGACGGGCTGCAGGAACCGCTCGGGCTCGCGGTGCATCCCGACGAGGACGCGAAGCGACGGGCGGCGATCGCGGAGGGCCGGTCCTGGAACGGTCCGGTGCACGTCGCACAGCGGGGCGAGGTCTCCCGCATGGTCGATGTGGACGGTGACTGGCGGGTCGACCGCGTCGAGACGGTCTGCGACGACTGGGCGATCAGCGGGAACTACCACGAATACACGTTCGGACCGGTGTTCGACGCGAACGGCGATCTCTGGCTCACCCTCAACCGCCCCTTCGGCAGCGAACCCTTCGGCAAGAAGGACTGGCGAGGCTGGGCGATCCGCGTCGACGAGGACGGCGCGATGCACGCCGAAGCGGCCGGCCTTCGCTCCCCGTGCGGCGTCGAGATGGGGCCGGACGGCAACCTCTACTACACCGACAACCAGGGCGAGTGGTGCGGGGCCAGCAAGATGTCGATCATCGAGCGGGGCGACTTCCACGGTCACCCGTGGGGTATCGCGAGCACCAGGCGGCCGGAGTCGCTGGTGGATTTCCCCGGCGACATTCCGGACGGCATCCCCATGCCCGAGGCGGCGGCGCGGATCCCGGACTTCAAGATGCCGGTGGTCTGGTTCCCCTACAACAAGTGCGGGCAGAGCCCGGGCGAGGTGGTGTGGGACGTGGACGGCACCCTCGGCCCCTTCTTCAAGGGGCAGGCATTCATGGGTGACCAGCACCATGCCGCGGTCTACCGGATCTTCACCGAAGAGGTGAACGGCCACGTGCAGGGCGCGGTGTTCCCGTTCCGGAGCGGTTTCGAGTGCGGGATCATCCGCGTCGAGATGGGCGAGGACGGATCACTCGTCGCGGGCATGACCAACCGCGGCTGGGGTTCGAAGGGGACCCGCCCCTTCGGCATGCAGCGGCTGGAATGGACCGGCGAGGTTCCGTTCGAAGTCCAGCGCATGGAGGCGACGCCGACGGGCTTCCGGCTGACCTTCACCCGCCCCGCCGATCCCGCGACCGCGAGCCAGCCGTCGAACTATTCGATGAGCAGCTACACCTACCTCCTCCATTCGCCGTACGGAAGCGCGGAGACCGACACCGCGCCGGTCGTGGTGAAGCTCGCCCAGGTCTCGGGCGACAACCTCACCGTCGAACTGACCTGCGATCCCCTCCGCCCCGGATACGTGCACGAGCTCCATCTCGACGGCGTCCGCGACGACGCGGGCGAAGCCCTGCTCCACGCCGAGGCCTACTACACGCTGATCGAGATTCCGGAAGCCGGCGAATGACCCCCACACGGACCCGACGATGACGGACGAAGACGCCTTCATGAAGCGAGCGATCGAACTCGCCCGATACAACGCGCTGGAAGCGAAGGCCGGCGGCCCCTTCGGATGCGTGATCGTCCGCGGGGGCGAGATCATCGCGGAAGGGGCGAACCAGGTGCTCTCGGATGGCGATCCCACCGCCCATGCCGAGATGGTCGCGATCCGGGCCGCGGCCCGGAGACTCGGAACCCACGTGCTCGAGGACTGCGTGGTCTACACGACCGGCGAACCCTGCCCGATGTGCTACGCGGCCTGTTGGTGGGCCCGCGTCAAGGCGATCCGGTTCGCCTCCAACCACGACGACGCCCTCGAATACGGCGGCTTCGACGACCGTCACATCAACGACGCGCTCGCGCTCCCCGGGGACGTCCGGCCGCTCCCCTCCACGGAGCTCGGCCGTGCCGGCATGCTCGAGGTCTGGCGGGCCTATCAGGCGATGCCCGACCGAACCCACTACTGATCGAATGAGCCAGACCGAAACATCACGATCAAGGGTGGGCCTGCGCCGCTGGCTGGAGTTCATCGGATTCTTCTGGGTGGCGCCGGTGTTCGTCGCGGCGGTGCCTTCGAACTACCTGCCGCCGATCCCGGTGCTCTGGGCGGCGGCGGTCGCCTGCCTGATCCTCTTGAAGCGCGACGCGACCCTCGACCGCCGGACGCTTTGGGGCGTCGCCGGCATCCGGCCCGGTCTCGCGGGCGTGCTGGGCCGGTTTCTCCTGTTCGCCCCGCTGCTCGCGGGTTTCGCGTGGCTCATGGAACCCGAGTGGTTCCTCCGCCTTCCCCGCGAACGCACCGGGATGTGGGCGGCGATCCTCATCCTCTATCCCATCTTCTCGGTGATCCCCCAGGGCATCGTCTTCCGGACCTTCGTCTGCCATCGCTACCGCCCCCTCTTCGGGGACGGGATCCGCATGTGGTTGATCGCGGGCGCGACCTTCGGATTCGCCCACGTCGTCATGCATCGGTGGGAACCCGTGTTGATCACCGTGATCGGCGGCATCATCTTCACGGCGACCCTGCTGCGAAGGCGAAGCGGATTGCTCGCGGACATCGAGCACGCCCTGTACGGCGACCTCGCGTTCACGCTGGGACTGGGCGTCTGGATCTACCCCGGCGCCGCCCGCCAGGGTCTCTGAACGTCACTTCACGCCCGGCCGACGGATCGCGACCACCCGCGGCGGCTCGGACTCGTCCATCGGCCCGTCGCCTTCCTCGCCCCCGGCACGAGCGACCGCCGATCGGGCGATGCCCGATCGAACGCACTCCCGATGGACCCGGCGGGTGGAACCCTCGCGAGGGCGGCTTCAATCCACCGCCGCGAAACGACTCGGGCGGCGGTCCGACCACGAGACGGCGCGGGATGCGGGCGCCGCTTCGAGCTCCGCGACGGTCGGCACCGGCCGCCCCGCGAATCCGCACAGCACCGCGAAGGCCGGATCGACCATCGTCTTGCGGCCGACGACCAGCAGCTCCCGACCCGCGAAGGAGTCGAGCAGCGACTCCGCCCACGCCTTTCGCTGCCGGCCCGACTTGACCGACCGTCCCCACGCCCGGACCGTGCCCGCGAAGCGCTGGGACGCCCGCTTGACCTTCGTTCTCGCCGGCGAGTCGAGGTATTCGATGGACGCCGCCCGGCATTCCTCGAGGAAGACCTCCCCGCCCAGATCCTTCCAGCATCGGGCCAGCAGCCTCGCG
>NYSY01000130.1 GCA_002683215.1 Planctomycetaceae bacterium | reverse complement strand
GCGACAGGATGGCAGCTTCGACACCTTCATCGGAGGCCTCTGGCTGCCGACCGGCGTCGAGGTGATCGGTGACGACGTGTACGTCTGCCAGTTCGTGCCCGGGACCGTCACCCGCTACCCCGGTATCGCCCCCCGGCCCTGTCCCGGCGATCTGAACCACGACGGCGTGGTGAACGGCGCCGACATGGGCCTGCTGCTCAGCTACTGGGGTTCCTGCTTCTGAGCACGACCGCTCGGGCCATCGACGTCCAACCGAATCGCGGGCCTCGATCCACCGGATCGGGGCCCGTTTCGTGTCAGGACGGATCCGGTGCGGGATGGTGGGGGGCCTCGCCTTCGAGGACCCGCCAGAGGTCCCGGACCACCCAGCTCATGTTCGCCATGGCGGTTCGGGTCCGGCTGGCGAGGTGGGGCGCGAGGTGCGCGTTCGCGAGGGCGACCAGCGGATCGTCGGCGGGGAACGGTTCCTTCGCGTGAACATCGAGGATGGCCCGGGCTTCGGACCGCCCCGCGAGCCAGGTGGCGAGGTCGTCCTCTCGGATCACGAAGCCTCGGCTGGTGTTGACGAGCGCCGCATCCGACTTCAGGCGGCGAAGCACGCCGGCGTCGATCAGATTCCGATTCGACGAGCGCCCGTCGACGTGGATCGTGAGCACGTCGGATTCCGCCAGCAGCACCTCCATCGAGACCGGCTCCGCACCGGCCCGGACCGGTTCGGGAAGTTCGATCAGGTCGTGGTAGATCACCTTGAAGCCGATGGCGCCGGCGACCGCGGCGATTCGTCGGCCGATTCGTCCGAGCCCGAGGATGCCCAGCGTCATCTCGTTCATCTGCCGTTCGCCGCAGACTTCGGCCCGAATCGCCTTCCATCGATCCGCATCGACTGCGGATTCGAGAAAGAGCCGGGGGCGGATCGCGTCGCAGAGCAGGGCGGTGACGTACTCGACCACCGCCTGGGTGTTCGCGTCCGGGGTGTGGACGACCTCGACGCCCCGGGCCCGACATGCGGCGACGTCGATGTTGTCGACCCCCACGCCGGCGCGGGCGACGACCCGCAATGCGGGAAGGCGGTCGAGCAGGGCGGCGTCGACGTCGGTGTAGGTGCGAACCACGAGTCCGGCGATCCGATCTGCAAGGCCGTCGAACGTCTCGTCCCCCGGCGTCGCCACCGCGAACGCGCAGCGTTCCGCGATCCAGGCTTCCGCGTCGGCGTCGAGGTGTTCGGTGCGGACGACCAACGGTGATTCGGGCGTTCGGGGCGTGGAGATCATCGGACCGCGATGCTAGCAGACGCCATCCCTCCGTCCCGTACGGATCGTCGGCGAGATCCGCAACTTCGATCGGATGTCCACCGTGGATCCCCCGCCGGGGAATCGGGTGCTCGACCCGCCGCGGACTCGGGACTATGTTCCGGTCTCGTCAATGACGACGAACAAGGAACCGCTGCATGAACAAGGGTGATCTGGTCGAACTCGTCGCCGCCGACCTCGGTGGGCCCCGGAGTCATGCCGAAAAAGCGGTTCGAGCGGTGCTCGACGCGGTGCTCGAAGGTGTCGAGCGGGATGGTTCGGTGACCCTCGCCGGCTTCGGGACCTTCGAGCGCAAGCATCGGGAGGCGAGGCCCGGTCGCAACCCTCGCACCGGGGAGGCCCTCGTCATCCCCGCCTCGAGCACCGTCGCCTTCCGGCCCGCGGCGGCGTTGAAGCGCATCGACGCACCGTCCGAATCGATGGTCGCAGTCGCCGCGACGGACTGATCGATGCCCCGGCGGCCTTCGCCCATGGCGATCTTTCCGACGGCTTGCGCCGGTCTGGCGGGGTGCTTCCGATAAGAACCCGCCCCCGGTAGGGGTCCCTCCGACGGGATCGGCACGACCCGCACGGTCGATCCGCGGAGATGCCGACTCGCGTCAAGAACCCTTGCATTCGGGCCGATCGACCTTCCAGCGGCGTGTCCACCGATCGTGGGCGGCCCGCTGCAGGAGGTTGATCGAGCCATGGACAAGGCAAGCCTGATCGGAACAATCCTCGGCGTGGTCGTGATCGTCGGCACGATCGTGCTCGTGCTGGCTCACGGCGGCAACATCATGATGTTCTGGTCGCTCAAGGGCGTCATCATGGTGTTCGGCGGAACGATCAGCGTGTTGTTCATGGCGATGCCGATGGACAAGCTCAAGCAGGTCCCGGGCTACATCAAGGCGTTCATGCGGGAACCCTCGGTCTCCAACGCCGAGACCGTGACCCTGATGGCGACCCTCAGCGACAAGGCTCGCCGAGACGGCATCCTCGCTCTCGAGAGCGAGATCGAGGACGTCGCCGATCCCTTCCTCGCCCAGGGTCTGAAGATGGCCGTCGACGGCACCGACGAGGCGATCGTCGAGACGACGCTGCGGCTCGAGGTGATGGCCATGCAGGAACGACACAAGGCCGGCAAGAAGTTCTTCGATCTGATCAAGCTCTACGGTCCGGGCTACGGACTCGCGGCGACGCTGATCGGGCAGATCGGCATGTTCGGTTCGCTCGGCGGCAGCATCGAGGAGCTGGGCGGCATGCTCGCGGTCGCGGTGACGGCGACGATGTACGGAACCGTGCTCGCGAACGCGATCGCCGGACCGATCGGCGACAAGCTTTCGCTCCGATCCGGCGAGGAGATCCTCGCGAAGGAGATGATGCTTCAGGGCATCATGAGCATCCAGGCGGGCGACAACCCGAGAACCACCACCGAGAAGATGCTCGCCTTCGTCCCGCAGTCGGGACGAGGCGGTCTCAAGCTCGCGGCCTGATCGGCGGGAAACGGGAATCGCATGTCCGACGAACACGACAAGCATTCAGGCGGGCACGTCGGTGGCCACGGCGGCGGAGGTCACGAGGAGGAGGAGGAGGCCGGGGCCCCCGAGTGGCTGATCTCCTTCGCCGACATGGTCATGCTGCTGATGGGATTCTTCGTGATCCTCTTCGCGCTCAACGTGCAGCCCAAGGGCGGCAACGCCGGGGGCGGGGGCGAGGAGTCCGAGGGCGCCGCGATGGAGGTCCAGGACATCGATCCCGAACTCATCGAGGCGGTCCGTCGCGCGTTCCACAATCCGCTCGATCCCGACGATCCCAAGGATGCACGGGTGCTGGAGGCGATTCGCAAGCGTGGCGCGGGCGAAGCCAACACCGCGGGGGTCCGAGGTCGCGAGCGAGACGTCCGCTCCCCTCGGGACATCGACTACTTCGGAGAGGGCACCGACGTCCCCTTCGGTTTCAAGTCGCTCACCATGTCACCGCAGGCGGATTCGATCATCAAGGAGTTCGCGGCTTCCCAGGCGGGCCGTCGGAACATCATCGAGGTTCGAGGCCACGCCTCGGAACCCGAGGCGTTCAATCGTCCGGGTGAAGGGCGGGAGATCGCCTGGGCGCGGGCGAGCATCGTCGTCGAACACCTCGAGGCGGCCGGTATTCCGGCCGGCAGGATCCGGGTCCAGATCAGCGGAACCAGCGAGCCCCGAAGGGATCAGCTCGGTCTCGACACCCGCAGCGGCGAAGACGCCCGCGTGGAACTGCTCGTCCGTCGCGACGCCGCCGGCGACTGAGGGGCGTCGGCCGCCTGCACAAGCCGATCAGATTGAACGAAATCGCCACTTCGACCGGGTTTCCGGACGGGCTGGTGGATCGCGGTCGTTCCAGGGCTAGAGTTGATGGTCGGCCCTGCGGCCGTTCGACCCCCGGGAGCCCCCCGTCATGAAGATCCGTCGATTCCGACCCGTCATCGCCGCCAGCATCGTGGCCTCGGCGTCCCCCATGCTCGCCGCGGACGTCCTCGAGGACATCGGCTACTTCGACCTCGCGGCGAGGCTGGGTGACGACCTGCCGACCGGCGCCGGGGTGGTCGTCGTGCAGACCGAGGCGTTGGACCCGGGGTATTCGCCGAATCAAGGTGATCCGCGGTTCACGGGGATCGACTTCATCGAGCGGAGCGGATCCACGGCCTCGAGCGTCCACGCGTCGAAGGTGGGCTTCGCGTTCTACGGAAACGAAGACGGGGTCGCCCCCGGCATTCCGAGGGTCAATCTCTTCGAGGTCAATGATTTCATCGGATCGGGATACCTCCGATACGGTTCGAGTTCGTTGCCGGACAATCCTCCGGGTGGGGCGAGGATCTTCAACCACAGCTGGATCGGGAGCGGGGGGGCGTCCGCCGACATCAACCTGCTGCGACGCGCGGACTTCGCCGCGAACACCTTCAAGACGTTGTGGGTGGTGGGCGTGAACAACGGCGCCGGCAGCGATTCGCCGGCGCTCCTCGCGGGCATGCACCACGGGATCGCGGTCGGCGTGTCCGATGGCGACCACGCCGAAGCCGACACCGGACCCGGCACGGACCAGCAGGGGCGGATGAAGCCCGAGCTCGTGGCGCCGGCGGACTTCACGAGCTTCGCGACGCCGGTCGTCGCCGGGTGCGCCGCGTTGCTCTACGAGACGCACGACGTCACGCCGGAACTCGCCGGGAACTCGATCGCCGATCTGCCACAGGTCGTCAAGGCGGTGCTGCTGGCCGGCGCGTCCCGAGACGAGACCTGGACCAACGCGCCCGAATCGAAGGGGCCGCAGCGTGGAGCGACCTCGAGGCCGATCGACGAGATCTACGGGGCGGGACTGGTGGACATCGATCGGGCCCACGAGATCTACACCGGACTCGAGCAGTCCGGCGACGCCGCACTTCCTGCCTCGGCGACGATGGCCGGCCCCGGCTGGGATTTCGAGTCGATGTCGAACGGTGAGATCCTCTGGCATCGTTTCTCGATCGATTCCGTCGCGGACGAAATCGGGATTCTCGTCACCTGGAACCGGGTCGTCGCGTCCAACTTCGCGATCGCCACGCACCCGGATCTCGATCTCGAGCTGTTCAGGATCGTGGACGAGGTGCCCGAGTCTCTGGTCGGGGCCGGGGCGGGGATGTTCGCGAGCGGGAATGTCAGAAGCGCCAGCACCGTCGACAACGTCGAGTTGATTCACGTTCGCGGGCTCGAGCCCGGGGACTATGCGGTCCGGCTGAGCCGGATCGACGGCAATTCGGTCTCGACGCGGGCCGCGATCGCCTGGTGGATCCCGCCTGCGGGGGAGTTCACCCCCGGGGACCTGAATCACGACGGCCGGGTCGATGGCGCGGACTTCGGGGTGCTGCTCTCGCGTTGGGGGACCGCCGATCCGGAGGCGGACCTGGACGGCAGCGGGTCGGTCGGAGGCGGCGACATCGGCGCTCTCCTCGCCCTTTGGACCGGGTGAGTGGATCGATCGGCCCGGAGGCGGCTCGCGAATCCGCGTAGACTCCGCGGAGCATGCGTTCGAACTCCATCGGCAAGTACATCTCCCTCTACGGGCTCATCGGACTGCTCGGGATCGTGCTGGTCTACCCGATCTGGCTGACGGTCCGGGGTGGCTTCACGTCGGTCGACGGTGGGTACACCCTCTACCACGTACTCGACGTCTTTCGAGACGAGAATCTCCGGTGGGGGCTGTTCAACGCACTGCTGATCGCCACCGCGACCACGCTGCTCTCGATTCTGATCTCGATGCCCCTGGCGATGGTCGGAGCCCGGCATGAGTTCCCGGGGAAGGCCTTGTTCGGGGCGCTGGTCCTGATTCCGCTGATCCTGCCTCCGTTCGTCGGCGCGATCGGGGTTCGCCACCTGCTCGGGCGGTCCGGCTCCCTGAACGCCCTCCTCTCCGATCTGGGGCTCATCGACGCGCCGATCGACGTCCTCGGCGACGGCGGGCTCTTCGGCGTCATCATCGTCGAGGCGCTCCACCTCTACCCGATCATCTACCTGAACCTCCTGGCGGCGTTGTCGAACCTCGATCCGGCGCTCGACGAGGCCGGCCGGGACGCCGGCGCGTCCGCCTGGACCCGCTTCCGTCGGATCACGCTCCCGCTCGTCCGGCCGGGGCTGTTCGCGGGTTGCACGATCACCTTCATCTGGAGCTTCACCGAGCTCGGCACGCCGCTGATGTTCGAGTTCCGGCAGGTCACGCCCGTTCAGATCTTCGACGGGCTCAAGCAGATGGAGACCAGTGCCGAGCCGTTCGCTCTGACCGTGGTGATGCTGTCGACCGCGACCCTCTTCTACGTGCTGGGCCGGGTGCTCCCCGGCGTCAAGGGCGTCGCCTCCAGTGCGAAGGCCTCGCGGGCCGACTCGTCGGTTCGCCTCGGTCCCGTGGCGGGCATCTTCGCCGCACTGCTCTTCGGCACCGTGATCGGCATCGCTTCGATGCCCCACGTCGGCGTGATCCTCGCAAGCCTCTCCGTCGAAGGCCAGTGGTACCAGTCGATTCTTCCTCGGGCGTTCACACTCCACAACTATGCCGAGGCCTTGTCGCATCCGCTGGCGCTCGGGTCCATTCGAATCAGCCTCTTTCTCGCTTCGATCGCGGTCCTGCTCGATCTCGTGGTGGGCGTCATCGCCGCCCGGGTCATCGTGCGGACCACGCTCCGGGGCCGCGGCCTGCTCGACGCCCTGTGCATGCTTCCACTGGCGGTGCCGGGACTGGTGATGGCGTTCGGCTACGTCGCGATGACCCTCGAATGGCCGTTCCAGGGGGCGATGCCGGGTTGGGTCGCCGCCGTGCTCGGGCCGATTCTGCCTGCATCGACGCTCGCATCGCTCGATGACGGCCCGCTTCGCTGGGCCGCCGACATCCTCGGTGCGAACCCCAACCCGATTCCACTGCTGATCGTCGCCTACGCGGTCCGCCGGCTGCCCTACGTGGTGCGATCCACGGTCGCGGGCCTCGAACAGACCCCGGTGGATCTCGAGGAGGCCGCCCAGGGGCTCGGTGCCGGGCGAATGACCGTGCTTCGCCGCGTGGTTCTGCCGCTGGTGGCCGCCAACCTGGTGGCGGGGGCGCTGCTCGCGTTCAGCTTCTCGATGCTTGAAGTCAGCGACAGCCTGATCCTCGCCCAGCGTGAGGGCGACTATCCGATCACCAAGGCGATCTACGTGCTCTTTGAACGGCTTGGCGACGGCCCGGGAATCGCCTCGGCGATGGGAACCTGGGCGATGCTCCTGCTCGCTTGCGCGCTCGCAGGAGCCAGTCTGCTCCTCGGAAAGAAACTCGGGGCGGTGTTCCGCGCGTGAATTACCGGGCTGCGGTCCGCCCGCGGCCCCCCGGCTCGCCGAAAAGGCCGTTCGGGGGTTCCAAATGGCCCTCAAACCTCGTCTTGAAGCCCGAGTCGCATCTATACTGGTGATTCGTCACTGTCCTTTCCGGATCGCCGCGAGCGATTCGTCACTTTCGGGCCCGATCCATGCCCTACACGATGAAGCCTGACGAGGTCTACGGCCTCGACGTCGAGAACACCGATTATCTGAAGGACCATGTCCAGGCCCCCGACCGGTGGGTTCTGAACTTCGGTCCCCAGCACCCGGCGACGCACACCACCCTCCGGCTGGTGCTGGAGCTGGACGGTGAGCGGGTGGCACGCTGCACCCCGCACATCGGGTACCTGCATTCGGGCTTCGAAAAGCTCGGCGAACATCACGACTACAACCAGTACGTGTGCACCGTGAGTCGGATGAACTACGTGTCACCGATCGGCAACGACATCGCGTGGCACACGGTCTGCGAGCAGCTCTTCGACATCGACGTGACCCCGCGTTGCAAGGTCGTCCGGACGATCATGGCCGAGCTCGCCCGGATCCAGGACCACCTGCTTTCGATCGGCGCGGCGGCGCTCGACCTCGGGGCCTTCACCGGCTTCCTCTACGGTTTCAACGAGCGGGAGTTCATCTACGACATCGTCGAGTACCTCTCCGGGCAACGGTTCCATCCCGACTGGACCCGGCTCGGCGGCGCTTGGCGGGACGTCGACGACGATGAAGTCTTCAAGCGGATGGTGAAGGAATTCATCCACACCCGACTTCCGAACGCGCAGCGCGACCTCGAAGCCTGCCTGAACCGGAACCGGATCTTCAACGACCGGCTTCGAGGCGTCGGCACCATCAGTCGCGAGGACGCGATGGCGTGGAGCCTCTCGGGTCCCGTGGGTCGCGCGAGCGGCCTGACCCGGGACATCCGCAAGTCCGATCCATACCTGTGCTACGCCGACAACTGGGACGGCCGCGGTGCGGAGGCCGTCAAGTTCGACGTGCCGATCTCGACCGACGGGGACTCCTTCTCCCGCTACCTGGTACGGCTCGAAGAGCTCCGGCAGTCCGTGCGGATCATCGAGCAGCTCATCGACGACATTCCGTCGGGGCCCATCGACACCCTCGCCGACTCGAAGGCCCGGATCCCCGAGAAGGGCGAGGTCTACGGCTCCATCGAAGGCACCATCCAGCTTTTCGAACTGCTCATGCACAACCGCGGGGTCGACGCGCCGATCGGCGAGCTGTACGGCGCCGTGGAGAGTCCCAACGGGGAGCTCGGGTACTACATCGTCGCGAACGGCACGAAGTACCCGACCCGAGTCCGGACCCGCCCGCCCTCCTTCATCAACTACTCGGTGTTCGCCAAGCTCATCGAGGGGCACCTCGTGAGCGACGTGGTCGCCGTGCTCGGATCGCTCAACGTCATCGCGGCCGAACTGGACCGCTGATCGCACCGAACCCCAACCCCGGTCGATCGTCGGTCGGGTCGCGAGAGGTCAATCGATGTCCTGGAAGATCGTAGATTCCGGAAACGCCAAGATCGAGCGCCGCGACGAGCCGTGGTGCACCGAGGCCATGAAGGCCCGGTGGACCGCGGAGATCATTCCGCGATACGAGACCCGGCACGGCTCACTCATGCCGATCCTCCACGAGCTCCAGCACGAATACCGTCACGTCTCGTATCAGGCGATGATCGAGCTTGCGAACTTCCTGCAGATTCCGCCCGCCGAGGTCCTCGACACCGTCAGCTTCTACGAGGAGTACACGGTCGAGCCGGTCGGCAAGTGCGTCATCGGGATCTGCCAGTCGATCGCATGCGAGGTCTGCGGCCATCAGGCACTGCTCGATCACGTCCGGGACGAGCTCGGGATCGAACCCCACGAAACCACCAGTGACGGTCGCTTCACGCTGCTCGCGATGGAGTGTCTCGGATCCTGCGACACCGCTCCGGTGGCGTTGTTCAACGAGAAACTGCACGAGAACCTCGACATTCCCACCATCGACCATCTGATCGCCGAAGCGAAGCAGGTCGGTGACGGCGGATCGGAGCACTGAACCCGGATGAGCGGTCAGGAACCGAAGTCGATCATGCGTTCGCTCGGCGAATTCGTCGGGCACGTCGCGAAGGGCATCCGGACGGATCCTTCCGCGCCGAAGGTCACCGAGGTCCGCCGCGAGGTCGAAACCGAACGTCGCGGGGACGTGGTGCTTCGACGGACCACGATCGAAGAGGTCGAAATGCCCCTGGACCAGGGTGCGAAGCCCGGCGGCGATCCTCCGGTCGAGACGAACGGCGACTCCAGAACCCGACCCTGAACGAACCCCAGAACACGCGAGCCAGCCCGACGCGAACCAAGGCCCCGAATTCGAGATCCCCGAAATGCCCATGAACGAGCCAGTCCTCACCAAGCGAATCCCCACCCATCCCTGGGGCGATCCCAAGGATCGCCACACCGTCGGCGTGGAGGAGTTCGTCCGCACGGGCGGCTACGCGAATCTCGAGAAGGCGCTCGATCGCAAGCCGGACGAGATCATCGAAGAGGTCAAGGGCGCCGTGCTTCGCGGCCGGGGCGGCGCGGGCTTCCCGGCGGGGCTGAAGTGGTCCTTCCTCCCCGACGCCGATGGGGGCCGACGGTATCTCGCGGTCAACTGCGACGAAGCGGAGCCGGGGACCTTCAAGGATCGCCTGCTCTGCGACTTCGATCCGCATCTCGTGCTCGAAGGCATCGCGATCGCGTGCTATGCCTGCAAGCTGGACACCGCCTACTTCTTCATCCGCGGCGAGTACCACCACCAGGCGAAGGTCATGCAGCGTGCGATCGAGGAGGCCTATGAACACGGCATCTTCGGCAAGCAGGGGCTGCTCAAGGGCAAGACCGACTTCGCCGTGGACTGCCATCTCCACCGAGGCGCCGGTGCCTACATCTGCGGCGAGGAGACGGGGCTGCTCGAAGCGGTCGAAGGCAAGCGGGGCTGGCCCCGGATCAAGCCGCCGTTCCCGGCGGTGAAGGGCCTGTTCGGTCGCCCGACCATCGTGAACAACGTCGAGACGCTGGCGGCCGTGGTGCCGATCATCGAACACGGGGTCGAGTGGTGGAAGGGCCACGGCTGCGAAAGCGCGACCGGCGGGCCCCCGAGCTACGGGACCAAGCTGATGGGCGTTTCGGGCCACGTCGAGCGGCCCGGGGTCTACGAGTGCGACCTCGGCATCCCGCTGCGTGAACTGGTCGAGACGCACTGCCAGGGAATGCGAAACGGCAAGCGATTCAAGGGTGCGATCGCCGGCGGCGTCTCGATGGGCGTGCTCGGCCCGGATCAGTTCGACGCCCCGATGGATTTCGACATCGGCCGGTTCGACGTCCTCGGCCTCGGCACCGCGTGCCCGACGGTCTTCGACGAGGACACCGACATGGTCGCGGTCGCCCGCAACATCGCCCGATTCTTCAAGAACGAATCCTGCGG
>NYSY01000129.1 GCA_002683215.1 Planctomycetaceae bacterium | reverse complement strand
GCAGCCGCCACAAGTTCCCCACGCCGCCAGGATGAAGCCGAAGTCGGCACCATCGACCTGACCGTCGCCGTTGAAGTCACCGGGGCAGTCGGGCTGGCCACCACCAGCGGTACCGTCGGTGTAGACGAACCACTCGAGGTCGAAGCCGATCGAACCGACCGTGATGTACTCCGCGATGCCGCAGGAGCCGGATCGGAGGTAGGTGGTGCCGCTCGTGATGTCGGCCGCGGTACCGCCGCCGAAGGACACGAAGCCGTCGAGGGACTGCGGGATCGCAACCTCGATGACGAGGGCCGAACCGTCGGACAAGTCGACGTTGACGCCGTCGGGGAAGGTCACGACGTTGTACTCGAGACCGTCGGTCGTGTAGAGACCGAAGGGGTTGGTCGCGAGCAGCTCGAGGTCGGCGTAGACGTCGACGGAGCCGGTCGGGGACTTGAGGATGTTGATCGCCGCCGCGAGGTACGAACCGGGGTTCGTCATGCCGAAGCGGACGCAGTCGATCGTGAACTGATCGTTGCCCATGTCCTCGGCGGTGTAGATCCGGCAGTAGTTGTTCTCGGTGGTGATGCCACCGCCAGCACAGGCGACGCCGCCGACGGTCATCACGTCAGTGTTGTTCTGGGTGAACGTGTCGGGGCCGGGGATTTCGCAGGTCTGGGGCGGGATCGGCGGCTCGGGCGCCTCGATCGAGACGGTGAGGTCGCCGGTACCGGTGGCCTGGAGGAATCCGCCGACGCGGACGAGGTACTGACGGCCCGCATCCACGGCGACGAGCGCCTCGGAGGTGAAGAACGTCGGGTCGTCACAGTCTTCGTTGCAGATCAGGAACGCCGTCGGAAGCGTGGCCGGATCGAAGGTCGAGCCGATCTCACCCGCGTCGTAGATCGCGATCTTGGTGTCGAAGTCCCCGGTGTTGCAGCAGGTCGCGGTCATGATGCCACCGTCGACCGCGTCGACCATGTACCACAGATCCGACCAGATCTCGTAGTCCTCATCGGCGGAGCCACAGTCGATCTCGGGCGGGCCGTCGGTGTTCGCACCGGTGGTGTTGAACGAGACGGGGGTGCCGAGGTCGAGCATCGTCGGCGAAGTCGCGCAGTCGTTGGAGTACGCCGGGTTTTCGCACGTGTAGATGTAGATGCCGCAGAGGGCGATCGCGTTGTCGACGCACGTCGAGTCCCACGAAACCTCGCAGCAGAACGGATCACCACCAGCGGCCGCGTCGCAGACGATGGCACAACAGGTCAGATCGTCACAACCGGGCTCGGGGTGGACTTCGGAGCAGGAACCGGTCGCACCGTCGCAGCCGGCGGGGACTTCGCCCGCGAGGGTGAAGAAGCAGTCGGCCGTGACGACCGAACCGCCGGCCATGCCGGTGCCGTCGTCCCACGCCTGATAGACCGCGACCTGGACGTCACCGCTGGCGTCGACCTCGAAGGCGAAGGGATCGAACAGGGTCTCGCCCGCGGCGGACGAGCCGTCGGTCGGGTAGATCGCGCATTCACCTTCGATGTCGGAACCGAGATTGTCCGCGATCGGCACGCCGACGTTGAAGAACGCCGTCTGCGTACCGTCGGACAGCTGCATCGCGAAGGTTGCTTCGCTCGCCCAGCAGGAGTAGGTGGAGCCCGTGTTCCAGCAGACGTCGAGCACGACGTTCGACCAGCCGAACGAACCGAGATATCGGCCGGCCTGGGCGGCAACGCCCTGACCGTTGTAGTTCGGGCTGGCGGGATCGATACCGCCAGAGGCGATGTTGTAATACGCGGCGTCGGAGAAACCGACGTTGTAGGTGTCGCCACCGCCCGCAAGGGCGATTGAAGACAGGGTTGCCGCGGAAACCGCGGCCGTGGCCTTGATGAACTTGCAATGCATCCGAGAATCCTCCTAGATCGGATCTGGTGTCGAGATTGAGAACTTCAAACTCGATTATGAAAAGCGGACTCGCAAAAAGATTCCGCCTTTTTTTAGACTACCGGCGATTTGGAACAGGTCAATCATGATCTGGAAGTCATCCTGAGCATCGCTGAAAAACGGCCGTTTAACAGTCTGGCGAAGTCCTATAATCCGAAAAACGGTTGCCAGCAGTCGATCATCAGGTGTCGGCAGCATCACCTCGCCAATCGACGACGAGCTTGCCGAACTGCATTCCCGCCTCGAGCGAGGCGTAGGCGTCACCCGCCGTGGCAGGCGTATGGACCGCATCGACGACCGGCGTGAGCCGCCCTTCGATCAGCAACCCCGCCACCTGGCGGAACTCCCGCATGTCCCCCATCGTCGAGCCGAGGATCGACAGCTGGTTCCAGAAGATCCGGGCCAGATCGGTCGTCGCCGCCGGCCCGCTCGTGCAACCGCAGGTGATGAAACGACCACCTCGAGCCATCGATTTGATGCAGGCGAGATGGACCGCCGCGCCGACCGAGTCGATGCAGATGTCGACGCCACGTCCACCCGTGGCCTTTCGGACCGAACGGGACCAGTCCTCGCCCTCGTCGATCACCGTGGCCGATGCGCCGAGCTCACGAGCCCGCTCGAGTTTCGCCTCGCTCCGACTCGTCACGACCGCGTTGCAGCCGAGATGCCTTGCGATTCCCAGTGCCGCGAGCGCGACCCCTCCGCCGATGCCGGGAATCAGCACCCAGTCCCCGGGGCCCGCCGACGCCCGCGTCGTCAGCATCCGCCACGCCGTCAGATGGGTCAGACCGAACGCCGCGGCACGGACCGGATCGGTCTCCCCGATGTCGACCACGTTCGTCGCGGGAACGAGGAAATACTCCGCCATCGCCCCGGGCACGTGCTCCCCCACCAGTTGGAAATTCTCCCCGGCCTCACGGCCGTCTGGCGATGACGGCGTTCCGACATCGCAAGCGGCGTTCATCATCACCCGACGTCCGATCCATGCCTCATCGACGCCGGGCCCGACCGCATGGACCATCCCCACGCCGTCCGAGCCTGTGACCCTCGGCCACGGACGATCGACCCCCGGGATCCCCATGCCGATCCAGAGATCCAGATGATTGAGGGCCGACGCTTCGGTACGGACCCGGAGTTCACCCGCGGCGGGCTCCGGCATCGGAAGGTCCACGAGTTCGACATTGGGCGCGACAGGCGCGCCCCCGATCATGACGGCGACTGCTTTCATGCCGCGAATCCTACTCCGGCTCGACCCCGACCCGAGCGCCCCGTCACGTCGGCGGCCGGGTCTGACCGACTATCCTGTGCCGGCGGCCTCGCGGGAACGCCCTCTCCATCGCCGCCGCAAGCCGCCCCGAATACCGCCTCCACCGGAGCAGAACGTTGAATCCGATGCACCCGATCTTCACGCCACTCGCCCTCGCTTCCCTGATCCTCGGTGGCTGCGAGGATCCGGCGACGTCTCCACCCGCAGCGACCCCGACGGAACAGGTCGCGCCCGTCGAGCCTTCCGCCGCATCCCCTGCCGCATCCGGGATTCGCGTGATCGCCCCCGGTTCGATCGAAGTCCGACCAGGCGCCACGGAGGTCTACGGAGATCCCGCCGACGTCGATTTCGGTCTTGTGAAACCGGGTTCGAAGCTCACCGCCGACGTGGTCCTGGTGAACCCGTTTTCGACACCCATGACCATCGCTCAGGCGGTCCCGACCTGCCAGTGCACCACGGTCGAAGTCGCAGGGGAGACGATCCCCCCGGGCGGCGGCATCGCGATCCCGATCACCTTGCAGGTGCCCAGCACCACCGGAAAGAAGCAGGCCGCCGTGAACACGGTGCTGCAGGGTCCCGACGGGCGGAACGTCCGAGGCCCGCGGCTCACCCTGACCGCCATCGCGGCGTACGCGGTCAAGACCACCCCGCTCTACATCGATGCCCTTCCCCCGAAATCCGTGACCGGCAGCGTCGCCGTCGCCGCGACCGACGGACGCCCCTTCCGCGTGCTCACCGTCAACGGACGTCCACCGGTCCTCCTCACCCCGGATCGGCCGCTTGCCCAGCACGTCGTCCAGTACGATCTCGAGCCTGCGGCGACCCAGGCCGCGAAGGTGGGCGCCGACGTGTTCCCGAAGTGGATGATCTTCGAGACCGATCACCCGGAAGCGCCGGTCATCGAGATGCGGATCCGCCACCCGTTCTCCAAGCTTCCGCACCAGACCCGGAACGTCGCGATTCAGTTCGACGGCAACATCGCGAATCTCGGGGCGATACCGACGGGTGGAACCGGCACCTTCGACGTGGAGTTGAAGCAGTTCGCCGGCAAACTCGTCACCGGCGTGCGAACCACGAGCCCGAACTTCCGCGCCGACCTCGTGGAGCAGGTCGAAGGGGCCGGCGATCGAGTGCGGGTCCGCGTCGCGGTGACGGACGTGGGCGGCGCCGGAGGCGTGTTCATGATCCCGGTCACCTTCGAAACCACCGCCGGCAGCGAGGCCATGTACGCGACCGGCGTGGTCCGGTAGTCACCGACGGCCGGAACGCGTTCAGCGATCGGCCAGCAGACGCTCGATCGCCTCGAGCCTCGATTCGATGCGTTCAAGGCGCGTGTTGACGTCGTCGGGGATCTCCTCCATCGCCTTGCGGATGATCGGGGCCAGCAGCGCGGCCATGGTGCCGTCGATGCGCGATCTCCCCTCGGCGATCCACGCGCGGGGCGGGTCGCCCGCCGCGGTGTCCGCCGAAGCATCGACGGTGTCCGTCAGTTCCTCGTTCATGAAGCCGGCGATCACACCGTCCAGCCACCCCGGATCACCGGCGGCGGACGACGAACGGGATTCCTCGGTTTCGGGACGATCGTGTTCGCTCATGTCGTTGCACTCCGCCGGTGAAATTCCGCGACGCCCTCCATCGAAGACATGACGCGAGTCTAGACTGTTCGCATGATGAACACCCCGATCGTCATCCTGTTCGCCGCCGTCATTCCGATCCTGCCGCAACAGGATCCCCCCGAAAGACCCTCCAAGACGATTCCCGCCGAGATCAGAGATCGAATCGAGGCCGCCACCCCGTCGGGGAAGGCGCTCGATTCGCGGATCGACGCGTCGAAGATCACCGAACTCGACGTGCCGACCGTGCCCGAGACGGTGCTCCTGCCCGCCCCCCCGGTTCACCGCATCGCGACGGATCGAGGCCAGACCCGGCTCGACGACGCCACGTGGAACACGGCGACCGGAAGCACCCGCCGTGGACTCGCCTGGCTCGCCCGCAACCAGTCGCGAAATGGAGGCTGGATGGAAGGTGAAGTGGTGGTGCCGACGGACCAACCACCCCGCGAAGCGGCCGCCGCGGTCGCGGTCACCGGACTCGGGCTCAAGGCGTTCGCACAGGCTCCGGAACTCGCGGAAGGCCCCGGCCCCCGGGATCAAGCCCTTCGATTCGTGCGACGGGCGCTCGAGTCCCACGGCTTCGACGGACTCGCGGCGGCGGGACTCGGAAACTACGTGGCGAGCTCGATCGCGATGGGACTTGCTGCGAATGGTTCGACCACCGATCCGGGCGACGCGGGGACCCTCGGCGACGCCGTCCTCTTCCTTCAGAACAACCAGTGGGACGAGTCCGAGGGTGTTTCAGCCCGGCAGGACTGGTTCGGCGGCGCCGGTTATGGAAACCGTGGCCGCCCCGATCTCTCCAACACCCAGATGATGCTCGACGCGCTCTACGACGCCGGGGTGAGCCCGGATGAACCCGTCGTGCAGAAGGCCCTGGTCTTCCTGTCGCGAACTCAGAATCTCAAGGCGACGAACCCGGCCGCCTGGGCCCAGGCCGGATCGAATGACGGCGGATTCGTCTACCCCCCCGCCAACGACGGCGAGTCGTTCGGAAGCGCCGCCGCGGGCGAGGGGCGATACGGCGAGACGATGCCCGCCGGGGTCAACCGCAGCCTCCGCAGCTACGGGTCGATGACCTACGCCGGCTTCAAGAGCCTGCTCTTCGCCGGACTCGGTCCCGAGGATCCGCGGGTGGCGGCCGCACTCGGATGGGTCCGTGACCACTGGACGCTCTCGGAAAATCCGGGCGTCGGACAGCAGGGTGTCTTCTACTACCTCCACGCGATGGCCCGGGCGTTGCGGGCATCGGGGCTGGACGAGATCGTCGATGCCGACGGCACGAAGCACGACTGGCGGGCGGAGATGATCACCGAACTCGCACGCCGACAGCGATCCGACGGTCGATGGTTCAATGACGCGGACCGCTGGGAGGAGTCCCGACCCGAACTCGCCACGATCTACGCCTGCCTGGCGCTCGAGGAAGCCTTGAAGCCTCGACTCGGCATGGAATGAGCGCGGTGCGGCGCAGTCGCGGGGCTTGAACGCGGATCAGGACCCGCCGTCGCCGCCGATCGCGAGGTCGAGGGCCGCCCGCCCCCGCGCGAG
>NYSY01000128.1 GCA_002683215.1 Planctomycetaceae bacterium | reverse complement strand
GTGGAGCCGCCGGAGGGGCTCGGACTCGCGACCCGGGTGATGTCCTCGATCTCGATCTCGAGCATCTCCCGCATGGATCGATCCACGAAGTAGAACGCGGCGTGGTTCCGCGGTTCCTCCTGGACCCAGGTCACGGTCTCGTGGTTCGGATAGCGATCGAGGATCCGCTTGACGTCGCCCGCGGGGAACGGCGCGATCTGCTCGAGCCGGACCATGGCGACATCCTTGCGGTCGATCGCGTCCCGGCGACTCGCGAGGTCGTAGTAGACCTTGCCCGCGCAGAGGATCACCTGTCGCACCGCATCGCGGTCGCCGCCCGATTCCTCGAAGCGGGTGTCGTCGATGACGTTGACGTAGCCGCCGCTGAGGAATCGCGAGATGGGACTTCGCGACGCCGGAAGACGCAGCATGCTCTTGGGCGACATCACGATCAGGGGCTTGCGGAACGGCTGGTTCATCTGCCGACGGATGAGGTGGAAGATCTGCGACGCCCGCGTGGGGGAGCAGACCACCATGTTCTCGTCGGCGGAGAGCTGCAGGAACCGTTCGAGTCGCGCCGAGGAATGTTCCGGTCCGAGGCCCTCGTTTCCGTGGGGGAGGAAGAGGGCGAGGCCCGAGGACCGCTCCCACTTCTTCTCCGCGGACGCGATGAACTGGTCGACGATCACTTGCGCGCCGTTCACGAAGTCGCCGAACTGGGCCTCCCAGATGATCAGCATCCTGGGATCGGTGAGGGAATAGCCGTATTCGAACCCGAGACAAGCCTGCTCGGTGAGCGGGCTGTTGTGGACGCAGAACTTCGCCTGGCCTTCGCGGATCTCGTTGATCGGCATGTGCCGCGCGGCGGTCTTCTGGTCGTGCACCACCATGTGACGGTGGCTGAAGGTGCCGCGTTCGACGTCCTGTCCGGTCAGCCGGATGGGATGCCCTTCGAGGAGGAGGCTTCCGAAGGCCAGCGCCTCGCCGGTCGCCCATTCGATCTCGTCACTCACGTACAGCTTGCGACGGTTTTCGAAGCCCCGCCTGAGCGTCTTGTGATGGGCGAATCCCTCGGGGAGTCGCTCGATGCCTTCGAACACCTCGTCGAACGTGGCCCGGTCGATGCCGGTGTCGATCGACGTGATGTCGTACTCGTCGGTGAGCCCCTCCCAGAGCGAGCCGAACGCCTCGATCCGCGGGTCCTCGGGTTGGGCCTCGGCCTTCGCCTGGGCCTCGTCCATCACCTTCATGTACGCCGCCTGCATCTCGACGAAACGGCCTTCGTCCACGATTCCCTCGGCGACCAGCTGGTCGCGGTAGATCTTCGCGACGGAGGGCTGCGCCTTGATCCGGTCGTACATGACCGGCTGGGTGAACTTCGGCTCGTCCGCCTCGTTGTGGCCGCGTCGGCGGTAGCACCACATGTCGATCACCACGTCGTTGTGGAACGCCTGCCGGTATTCGACCGCGAGTCGGGCGACCCAGGCGACCGCTTCCGGATCGTCGCCGTTCACATGGAAGATCGGCGCGTCGATCATCTTGGCGATGTCGGTGCCGTAGCGGCCGCTGAAGGAGTCGGTCTGTTCGGTGGTGAAGCCGAGCTGGTTGTTGACGATCACGTGGAGCGTGCCGCCGACGGTGTAACCGTCGAGCTTCATCATGTTGAAGCATTCGGCGACGATGCCCTGGCCGGCGAACGCGGCGTCGCCGTGCATCAGCAGCGGGACGACCTGCTCGCGGGCCTCGTCGTCCCGGAGTCGCTGTTTGGCGCGACAACGGCCGAGCACGATCGGGTCCACGAATTCGAGGTGGGAGGGGTTCGCGGCGAGGGCGAGGCGGACCTTCTGGCCGCTTCGGGTGGTTCGATCGCCGGAGTAGGCCCCGTGGTACTTCACGTCGCCGGTGCCTGCGATGAAGTCCTCCTCCCAGCTCTCCGCGAATTCCGTGAAGAGCTGGCCGTAGGTCTTCCCGAGAATGTTGCAGAGGACGTTGAGCCGGCCGCGATGGGACATGCCCATCACGAATTCGTTGATGCCGTTGGCCGGCGCGAGTTCGATGATGGTGTCGAGCAGCGGGATGAGCGACTCGCCGCCCTCGATCCCGAATCGCTTCTTGCCGACGTATCGGGTCTGGAGGAAGGTCTCGAACGCATCCGCGGACGCGAGCGTCTCGAGGAGATGGATCCGGTCCTCGTCGCTGCGGGGCGGCTGGTTGGAGACGCCTTCCATCCGCTTCTGCAGCCAGCGTCGCTTCTCACGGTCCTGGATGTGCATGTACTCGGCGCCGATGTGGCGGCAGTAGGTCGCCTCCAGCAGCGCGATGATGTCGCGGAGGGACGCGGGGCTCTCGAGCGGAAGCACGCCTGGATCGAAGGTCTCGTCGAGGTGCTCGTCGCCGAGGCCGAAGCTCTCGAGCGTGAGGTTCTCGGGGAAGGGACGGGCGCGGTCGAGCGGGTCGAGGTCGGCCGCGAGATGGCCGATGTCGCGGTAGTGGTAGATCAGCGAATCGACCTTTCCCTGCAGGGAATGGGCGACGGCGGTCTCACCGGGCTCGGGGCGTGCGGCGCCAAGCTCGAAGCCTTCGAAGAAACGTCGCCAGTCCGCTTCGACCGACTCGGGATCGGCTTTCCACTCGCGGTAGCGTTCCTCGACGAATTCGGCGTTCCAGCCGTTCAGCGACATGCGTAGACCCTTCGAACCTGCGGCGACGAGGCGGCGGTCGGGACGGCGCTCGGGCCGTTCGATCGACGCGGAGATTCCATCCCGGGATTCTATCCGATCAAGGCGGAGATCCGGGTCCGGAAGAAGGGTCAAATGCAAGGTTCGACGGGTTTCGGGACCTTCGGAACGCGGGGGTGATCCGGCCTACATGAGGCTCGTCGGATCGACGTCGATCGCGACCGCTTCGCCGAGCGCGAGCGCGCCGGTGAACACGCCGCCGACCCGGGCTCGGGCGAGGAAACGGGAGGCGGTGCCGGCGTCCTTCGCAAGGGTCTCGACCTGCACGCGATACCGCCCGGCGATCCGCGCGATCGAGCAGGGGATCGGCCCTCGAATCTCCACGTCCGGTCCGGGATCCAGCATCCGGAGTCGGTCCGCGAGCTCGGTGCCGAGCCGCGTCGCCGCCGTCTCACCCCCATCCCGGACCACGATCCGGCACATCCGGCGGGCCGGAGGAAGTCCGAATCGATCCCGGTCCTCGAGTTCCCGTTCCGCGAACCCCTCGAAGTCGTGCTCCGCCGCCCGTCGGATCGCAGGTGCGTCGGGTTGGAAGGTCTGGATGATCGCGATGCCCGCCGACGAGCCGCGGCCGCATCGGCCGACGACCTGGGAGACCAGTTGAAAGGTCCGTTCCCCCGCTCGGAAGTCGGGCATGTTGAGCGCCGTGTCGGCGTTCACCACACCGACCAGCCTGACGCCGGGGAAGTCGAGCCCCTTGGCGATCATCTGGGTTCCCGCGAGCAGCCGGATCTCGCCGGTCCGGAAGCGTTCGAGGACGTCGTGGAAGTCGTCGGCGGTGCCCATCGCATCGGAATCGACTCGGACCATCGCGCCGGCCCGGGCGAGGGCCGGATGAAGTCGGGCGAGGTCCTCCTCGACCCGCTGGGTACCGAGGCCGAACACCGTCGTGCGTTTGCTGCAGAGGGGGCAGGTGGGGGGGAGCCGGAGCTGGGCGTCGCAGTGGTGGCACCGGACCCACCGCTCCCGGGTCGCGGTGCCGGCGGCCTGGTGGCAGATCATGCCGGCGTCGCAGTCGGTGCAGGTCATGACCCAGCCGCACCGATGGTCGGGGCAGGCGATGTAGTTGGCGTATCCGCGACGATTGAGGAGGAGGATGACCTGCCCGCCGGCGGTGAGCGTGCGGGCGATTGCACCACTCAGACGCGGGCCGAGCAGCCGGGCCCCGCCCCGCTCGAGATGTCGCCGCTCCTCGGCGAAGTCGACGATCTCGATCTTCGGAAGTGACAGCCCCGGGGCCCGCTCGGGCAGCCGGTGCAGGTGGCTGCGGCCCGCCTTGGTCGCGTTGTGCCAGCTCTCGAGGGCCGGGGTCGCTGACCCCAGGACCACGGGGCAGTCCGCGAGCTGGGCTCGGCGGATCGCGGCGTCACGCCCGTGGTAGCGGGGGGCCTGATCCTGCTTGTACGAGGCGTCGTGCTCCTCGTCGACCACCACGAGCCCGAGTTCACCGTCCGGAATGGGGGCGAAGACCGCGGATCGCGCGCCGAGAATGATCGTCGCCTCGCCGTCGGCGGTCCGCCGCCACTCGCGGTGTCGCTGGGCGGCGGTGAGTCCGGAGTGAAGCACGGCGGCGGCGGCGCCGGGAAAACGGGCGAGCACCCGCGCCGTGGTCTGGGGGGTGAGGGCGATCTCGGGAACGAGAAACAGAACCTTCCGGCCCGCGTCGAGGACCTGGCGGGCGAGCCGAAGGTAGACCTCGGTCTTGCCGCTGCCGGTCACGCCGAAGAGCAGGTGGCTTGAAAACCCGGTGTTGAGATGGTCGCCGATCGCCTTGACCGCGGCCTGCTGGCCGGGATTGAGTTCGACTTCGCGGTCCTCGAGACCGCTTCCGGCCCGGGCCCGGGCTTCGACGACGGTGACGGTCTCGATCGACAGCAGCCCGATTTCGGCGAGGCGTCGAACGGTGGCGGTGCCGCCGACACCGCTCCGCTCCGTGAGATCGTGGGACGCGATCGGCAGGTCTTCGGCGGGTATCGCCAGCACGGCGTCGAGCACGGCCCGCTGTTTCGAGCCCAGCCGCGGTCGTGGGTCCGGCGGCGACGGGTGCGGGCTGACCAGCAGGCGGGTGGCGGTCCCCACCCCCTTGCGGACGGCGGCCGGTACGAGGTTGGCCAGCGTGATGCCGATCGGGCACACGTAATAGGAAGCGATCCACCGGGCCAGCTCGAGCAGTTCGCCCGGGAGTGCGGGCAGGTCGTCGCTCCGGCGGATCATCGGCTTGATCCGGTCGACCGCCACGCCGTCTCCCGCCAGCGCTTCGGAGTCGAGGTCGTCGACGATCGTCCCCGGGACTTCGGCGTTGCCTCGTCCCAGCGGTACGACGACCCGATGGCCGGTCCGGACATCCTCGCAGGTGGTCGGAACGCTATAGAGGAGACCGCCCGGGTAGCGATCGACGGCGCGTTCCACCGCGACGCGGAGGAATCGGTCTGGAACCAGCGGTGGATCGAAGAGTTCACGCACATCGCGAGTGTACGGCTCGATCCAGCGGCTTCCGCATCTCCGGCGGTTTGTGGACTTCCCGTCCGATGCGGATTCGCTGGCCGAATCCGCGGGGGGGGCGCTACACTTCCAATCGATGGTCATTCACGGTGGATATGACGTGCTCGACGACGGTCCCGGTTCGGGCCGCCGCGTTCGAATCGCCCTGGAAAACGGGGCGGTCTTCGAAGGTCGGGGGTTCGGGGCATCCGCCGCGTCCGCCGGCGAGGTCGTCTTCAACACCGCGATGGGGGGCTACCAGGAAGCGCTGACCGATCCGAGCTACACCGGCCAGATCCTGGTGATGACGGCATCGGAGATCGGGAACTACGGGGTGAACCCCGAGGACTTCGAAAGCGACGCCATCGCGGTCGCGGGATTCGTCATCCGGGACCACTCCCGGGTCCGGTCGAACCACCGGGCCGACGACCATCTCCATCGCTGGCTCGAAACAGCTGGAATCCCGGGCCTCGCAGACCTCGACACCCGGGCGATCGTCCGGATGTTGCGGGACGAGGGTGCGATGCGGGGCGTGATCGAGCCCGACGAATCGGTCTCCGACGCGGCGTTGGTGGCCCGGGCGAGAGGGCTTGGCTCGATGAGCGGCTCGAATCTCGCCGCGGAGGCGGGTGCGACCGAACCCGGCGAGTTCACCGAAGGCCTCGGCGAGTGGTCGCACGCGATCTCGGAGCGCGCCGATGCGGATCGGCCGCTCGTGGTGGTCGCCCTCGACTGCGGTGCGAAGCGGAACATCTATCGAAACCTCCGGGAGCGCGGCTGCGTGGTCCGGATCATGGCCCACGACACCCCGGCCGCCGTCCTTCAGGAGGCGTTCGCCGGTGGTGAGGTCGACGGCCTCTTCGTCTCGAACGGCCCCGGGGACCCCGCGGCGGTCGAAACGACGATCAAGACCCTTCGGGTGGTCTCCGGCCAGATTCCGACCTTCGGGATCTGCCTCGGGCATCAGTTGCTGGCCCTCGCCCTCGGGGCGACGACCTACAAGCTCAAGTTCGGTCACCGGGGTGCGAACCAGCCCGTGCGGTGCGAACTGACCGGCCAGGTCGAGATCACCAGCCAGAATCACGGATTCTGTGTGGATGAGGCGTCACTTGCGGCGGTGGGCGGCGATGTGACGCACCGGCATCTGAATGACGGCACCGTGGCCGGTTTTCGGCACCTTGAACGGCCGCTGTTCAGCGTTCAGTATCACCCCGAAGCCAGCCCCGGACCGCACGACTCGGCCTATCTCTTTGATGCATTCATCCGCATGATGAGATCACGGAAGCCTTTGCAGAAGAAGGACTTCCATGTCATTCGCCCCGGAACGATCCCCGCGGATCAGCTCGTCACCCCGTGATCCGAGCCGCTGGCGGCCGCCGAGGCGCGGTCTGGCCGCCCCACCCGCGCGGGTGACCGGCGTCCGCCGGTACGACCCCATTCGCAGCATGACCCGGCTCGCGCCGGCCTCCTCGGTCTTCCGGCCGGGTGAGAGGACGTCCGGACGGCGGATCCGTGGTGGGTTTTATCGCGTACATGGGGTTTCAAGGCCGAGCGCTGTGGGCGCGTTCACTCCCAAACCGGGAGGCCTCCTTCGTTTTTTTCGAGTCCTGGCGGCGATGTCCAAGTCCTTCGAATCCGGATCCTTCGGATCAACGTCAGGTTGCGGTCGACAGGGGGCCGAAGTACGCTCTCGTATTGCTCCACGGTGAAGGAGCATGCCGCCAGCGGCAGACATGAATTGGTACTCAACGGCTTGAGGAAAGTTCCCCGGCCGTCGGGTGATGTGCCCCCCGACTACGCACAACACCACTCAGAGGAGTGTGATCGATATGGAATTTCTTTCGAGGTCTTTGGTCGCAGAACTTGGTCGCGGTATTTCCGCGACCGTGATCACGGCGACGCTCATCGGCGCAGGCTCGACGGCCTGGGCCATGCAGGATGCGCCCGCGGAACCCGCGACCGATCCCGCCTCCGAGACGACGACGGACGAACCCGTCGCGACCGAGGAATCGGAAGTCGAAGCACCGCCGTCCACCGCCGATGCGATGGGCGCCGGTGGCCCGGCCATCACTCCGCCGGCGAGCACGCCGGCCGAGGGGCTCGCCGACGCGATCGCCTCCGCCCGCAAGGCCATGCAGTCGGCCAACTGGCGACAGGCCATCGACGCCTGGACTTCGGTCCTCGCGATCGATGCCGGCAACACCGAAGCGAAGGCCGGATTGAAGCAGGCTCAGGCCATGCTCGACCAGGCCTCCACGATCGACAACGTTCAGGAAGACTTCTCCCTCCGTCGCCAGCGGCTGAAGGTGCAGTTCCAGGACGACATGGTCCGGTCCAACTCCTCCTACGACGAGGGTGACTACCGCAAGGCTCGCGAGAACGCCGTCACCGCGCGTCTCCGGGTCGACCAGGACCGCGGCGTGCTTCCCGCCGACCAGTACGAGTCGATGATGAAGCAGATCGACACCATGCTCGATCGCATCGCGACCGCGGAGCAGCTCGAAAGTCTCGCCAAGGACGAAGCGAAGCGGGAGGAGGCCCGATCAGCCGCCGACAGCGAGCGTCGCAAGGAGCAGGCCGAGCGTGAACGGACCATCAACGAGAGCCTGCAGCGAGTGCGTCAGCTCCAGATGGAACTCAAGTATGAAGAAGCGATCCAGGTGCTCGACACCGTGCTCTTCATCGACCCCCACAACCCCGCCGCCCTCGCCCTTCGTGACGTGATCGCGACGAGCCGGGTGTACCGCGAGTATTCCCAGACCCTCCGTCGCCGTGACTACGCCTTGAGCCACTTCACGCAGGAGAACCTCGAAGCGACCATCCCGCCGGCCAAGAACATCAGTGGCCCCGGCCCGCGTTCGACCTCCGGTCTCATGGCGTACCCGGAGGACTGGCCGCAGCTTTCGATTCGTCGTGACGCCGCGGCCGGCTTCCGCGAGACCGAAGTGAACCGTCGTGCGATGTCCGAACTCGACCGTTCCATCGCAGTCAACTTCAAGAACAATTCGCTCGATCAGGTCATCTCCTACATGAAGAACGTCACCGGTCTGGAGATCTATCCGGACTGGAAGGCGCTGGACCTGATCGGGATCCGCCCGGATACCGAAGTCGACCTCGAACTCGGTCAGATCTCGGCCGAATCCGCACTCCAGCGGATTCTCGAGCAGGTCGGCGACGATCTCGATCGTCCCGAATTCGCGGTGGAAGACGGCGTGGTCGTCATCTCCAGCGATGAGGCGCTTCGCAAGAAGACCGTGACCATCGTCTACGACATCCGTGATCTCCTCTTCGAAGTGCCTTACTTCGACAACGCTCCTGAATTCGACCTCAGCAGTTCACTGCAGTCGGGTGGCGGTGGTGGCGGCGGCGGCGGCGGCGGCTTCGGCGGCGGCGGCGGCGGCGGCGGCGGCTTCGGCGGCGGCGGCGGTGGCGGCGGTGGCTTCGGCGGTGGCGGCGGCGGCGGTGGCGGTGGCGGCGGCGGTGGTGGCGGTGCCCCGTTCGGCAACCCCGAAGGCGAGCCCGAACGAAAGGACCGCGAAGAGCTCATCGAGCAGATCGTCACGATCATTCAGGAGCAGGTCGACCCCGAGGGTTGGCGTGACCTGGGTGGCGATACCGGTTCGCTTCAGGAGTTCAACGGCAACCTGATCATCACCAACACCCCGAAGAATCATCGGGAGATCGAAGGGCTGCTCAGCCAGCTCCGAACCATCCGCGCCCTCCAGATCAACATCGAAGGCCGTCTCATCAACATCTCGATGGACTGGTTCGAGCAGATCGGTGTCGACTTCGACATCTACTTCAACACCAACAAGGGCATGTACGACGCGGCCCTTGCGGTCGATCCGACGATGCAGCTCTCGGACTTCTTCTTCGCGGGACAGCCGAGTGGCTCGGCCAACCCCAACGGCACCCCGAAGGAAGCGGTCATCTTCGATGGACTCGTGGCGGAACCCAACCCGCTCTCGAACACCACGAACTACGGCGGTTCCTTCGGCATCCCCAACGGTGAAGGCGGCATCGAATACGTGACCGGTCCGACCGGCTCCCCGATCCGGCAGATGAAGCGCGGCACGCAGTACGCCAACGGTTCGACTTCCAGCGGCTGGGGCATGGTCGGCGTCAACCAGCAGTCCAACGCACTCATCGACACGATCGCCAGCACGGTCATTCGTGGCGGCGCCGGTGCGGCCGCCCTGGCCAACCCCGCCCTGACGGTGGGGCTGAGCTTCCTCGACGACGTTCAGGTCGACCTTCTCGTGCAGGCCACGCAGGCCGATTCGAGAAACGTCATTCTCACGGCACCCCGCCTGACCCTGTTCAACGGGCAGCGGGCCTGGATCGCGGTGGCGAAGGCCGAGACCTACATCTCGAACCTCGTCCCCGTCACGGGTGACAACTCGGGTGCGTTCCAGCCGGTCCCCGGTGTCGTCTATCAGGGCTTCGTGCTCGACGTCGAAGCCGTGATCTCCGCGGATCGACGCTACGTGACCATGACCGTCCAGTTCGCCCTCAACGAGAACGTCGACTTCACGACGGTGCCGATCACCGGTGCCGCGGGTGGTGGTGGTGACGGCTTCGGCCGAAGCCAGAACTTCGAAGGCTTCATCCAGCTCCCCGAGCTTTCAGGTACCCAGATCGCCACCACGGTCAGTGTTCCGGACAAGGGAACGGCACTGCTCGGTGGCCAGCGGAAGGTCGCGGAGTTCGAGGTCGAAGTCGGTGTCCCGGTCCTGTCGAAGGTCCCGTGGCTCAACCGGCTGTTCACCAACCGCGCTTCGGAGAAGACCGAACTCACGACCCTTCTCCTCGTCCGTCCCGAGATCATCATCCAGCAGGAGAACGAGGCCATCCTCTTCCCGGGCCTGGAAGATCAGATCGGCACGGGGTCCTACCTCGGCTATTGAGTCGATCGTTCGACCGATGAACCACGCCCGCCGTGACGCCTCGCGTCACGGCGGG
>NYSY01000127.1 GCA_002683215.1 Planctomycetaceae bacterium | reverse complement strand
CAGCGACCGCGACTTCGTCATGGAGTCCCTTTCCGCGATCGCCCAGACGTCGATCCATCTCTCCCGACTCGCCGAGGACCTCGTCTTCTACAGCTCGGGTGAAGCGCGCCTGATCGAACTCCCCGACGGGCTCTGCTCCGGTTCGTCGATCATGCCGCAGAAGAAGAATCCCGACGCCCTCGAACTCATCCGGGGGAAGTGCGGCATGCAGGTCGGCCGGCTGGTGGGCGTGATGACCACCATGAAGGCGCTGCCACTGGCCTACAACAAGGACATGCAGGAGGACAAGGTCCCGCTGTTCGATGCGATGGACGAACTCTCCATCTGCCTCCGCGTGCTGCCGCCCCTGCTCGAAGGGATCGTGGTTCGACGGGACGAGGCCCGGGCCGCCGCGATCGGCGACTTCGCCAACGCGACCGAACTCGCCGACCACCTCGTCGCCCGGGGCGTGCCCTTCCGGGACGCGCACCACCAGGTCGGTCGCCTGGTCGCCGAGGCGATCGAACGTGGCGTGCCGCTCGAGGACCTCTCCCTCGCGGAGATCCGGAACCACGCCCCCGCCGCCGACGAGACGGTCTTCGTCGACCTCACGGTCGACGCGGCGATCGCCAAACGGAATGCGGTGGGCGGCACCGCGCCCGCCCGGATCGCCACCCGCCTCGCCGGATTGCAGACGCCCGCCGCACCGGAACGACCGCTCGGTGAGATCGACGTCCGGAAGGCCACGGTGTCGGACCTCACCGAGATCAAGCGACTCGTCGATCTCTGGGCGGACGCGGGCGAGAACCTTCCCCGCAGCGAGGAGGAGATCCTGCACTCGATCGGGGAGTTCGCGGTCGCCACCGACAACGGCGTGGTGGTGGGATGCGGCGCGCTCTGGCTGTACACCCCGACCCTCGCCGAGATCCGTTCGGTGGGCGTGGATCCGTCCTGTCACGGCGGCGGCGTGGGCAGTCGCCTCATCGAGCATCTGGCGACGATCGCGAAGGATCTCCGCATCGAGCGGGTGTTCGTGCTGACCAGGGTGCCACGCTTCTTCGAACGCCTGAAGTTCCGAACGGTCAGCGTCAACGGCCTGCCCGAGAAGATCCTCAAGGACTGCGCCCGCTGCCCCAAGAAACACGACTGCGACGAGATCGCCATGGTGCGGACCACCTGGCCCGAACCATCCTGAACGGACGCCATCATGTCGACCCCCCACCGTCGCGCAGAAATCATGATGCCGTCCCGCCTGCCTTCCGGGTTCGCCGCCGCGACCGCGAAGGTCGGCATCCGGCGCGGCGCGGGCGACGATCTCCTGCTGCTGGTGGCGGACCGTCCCTGTGCCGCGGCGGCCGTCTTCACCCGGAATCGCTTCGCGGCGGCCCCGATCATCCGCTCCCGTCGACATCTGGCGACGAGCGGCGGCGTGGCCCGCGCCCTGCTGTTGAACGCGGGCTGTGCGAACGCGGCGACCGGCGATCGCGGCGAACGCGACGCGGCGAGCAGCGTGCGGTGCGTGGCGGACGCCGTCGGCTGCCCGGTCGATCAGGTGCTCGTGAACTCCACCGGCGTGATCGGTCGACCACTGCCGATCGAGTCGATGGTCGCCGCGATTCCACGCCTCGCTCAGGCGACCCGCATCGATCACGTCGACGCGACCGCCCGCGCGATCATGACCACCGACTCGGCGCCCAAGGCGGTGGAACGCACCGTCCCTGCCGCGAACGGCGGCGTCATCCGGATCGTCGGCGTGGCGAAGGGCTCGGGCATGGTCCACCCCGACCTGGCGACGATGATCGGGCTGGTGCTGACCGATGCCGAGGTCGAGACGACGACCCTCGCGTCCCTGCTCCGGGATTCGGCCGACCGGTCGTTCAACCGGGTGAGCGTCGACGGGGACACGTCGACCAACGACTCGGTGTTCGCCCTGGCGAGCGGGGCCGCCGGTGCGGCGGCCGATCCGAACGACTTCGCGGACGCGGTCGGGTCCGCGTGCCTCGAACTCGCCCGCATGATCGTGGCCGACGGCGAAGGTGCCAGCCGGGTGCTTGAAGTCGAGGTCACGTCCGCGGCGACGTCGGAGGAAGCGCGGGAGGTCGCCCGCACGGTGGGCAGCAGCCTGCTGGTCCGCACCGCCGTCGCCGGCGGTGATCCCAACTGGGGGCGGATCATCGCCGCCATCGGCCGGACCTCGGCGCGTTTCGAACCGGACCGAATTCGGGTGGAGGCCAACCTCGTACCGCTCTTCGCCGATGGCGGGCCGGTGAAGGATCTCGACCACGCGGCCGCCCGGGCCTTCGCCTCCGAACGCGTCCAGATCCGCATCGACCTCGACGCCGGCGACGCCCGGGACACCCACCTCACGTGCGACCTGACCGCCGAGTACGTGCGAATCAACGCGGATTACACGACCTGAGGCGGCGGACGCAGGCCCCGGTCCTGCCACCGTCGGAGGGCCCGCCCCGCCCGTGAGGATCGTGGCTCGGACGCACGCCACCCTTTCGGGGAAACCGTACCCGTGAACGTCACGACGCCCACGTCCCGGCTTCGATCCGGACCACGCCGAGGATCCGAGTCCGCCCCGTGAAACGAACCGACCGCGTCAGAATCGCTTGTGGGACGGGCGGGACGTGGATGATCCGGCCCCCGAGATCGCCCGGGCGACCACCAGGTCCTCGGCGGTGGTGACCTTGAGATTCCGTTCGCTTCCTTCGACGATCATCACCGGCTCGCCGAGCCGCTCGACCAGCATCGCGTCGTCGGTCGCCCCTTCGAGATCCGATTGCGCGTAGGCCCGGCGGATCAGGTCCACCGTGAACACCTGCGGCGTCTGCATCCGCCACAGATCGGTTCGATCCACGGTGCCGACGATTCTCCGCGCCGAGATCTGAAGACCGATCTCCGGGGTTTCCTCGTCCGCGTCGATCCCGAGGATCGAGTCGACCGTCGCATCCCGCTCCGCCCCCTCGACCACCTCGTGGTCGCCGCGCTTGAGCGTGTCGCGCACCGGAACGCCCGGAACCACCGCGTCGAAACTGCTCGCCGCTTCGAACACCCGGCCGATCAACGCCTCGTCGACCAGCGGCCGCGCCGCGTCGTGGATCGCCACGTGGGTGCAGCCCCCGGGGACGGCCTCCAGCGCATTTCGGACGGTCTCCCACCGTTCAAGCCGGCCGCCCGCGACCACCTTGCCGCCGAGAAAGCTGAGCTGCGGCCCGTATCGGTCCCGGAACGCGTCGAGATCCTCCGGCGGGCCGGCGACGATCACCGCGTCGACGTCGTCCCGCTTGGTGAAGGGTTCGATCGATCGGAGGAGCAACGGTCGGCCACCGAAGTCCTGACCGAGCTTGTCGCCCTCGCCGAATCGACGACTGGCGCCGGCGGCGGGAATGATCAGGGCGCATCGCATGGCGTGACCTCCGGGGCGTTTCGGGTTCGAACGGTCATCGATCGTCGGTCGCGGGGGTCGGCGCCTCGTCCGGGTCGGCGTCCGCGTCCGATGCCCCCACGATCACCGGTGGCGGCACCACCGCCAGGGGTCGTGCGGTGTACGCCGGCTCCGTGAGCGCCAGCACGGTCACCGCGGTGCCGTAGGCCGCGCTGCGGGGGAACACCCGGTCGTTCCAGGTCCCGTCCTCGTCCCGGACCGACATCAACAGTCGGTGGAGCCGGTCCCGCCAGGCGCCGCGTTCCACCTCGGGCAGTCGCTCGATCGCCTCCGCCGCATACCCGTGCGCGTAGAAGAAGTAGTACGGCGCCACGCCGTAGGGCGCGACGTGGGTCCCGGTCTTCTGCTTCCGCTTCAGGAGCTCGTCCCAGTGCGTCACGAATGCGGCGAGCGCCTTGCGGATCGCGTCCTCGTTCTCGACGCCGGCGTCATGACGAACCGTCTCGACCGCGAGCATCCGTCCCATCGCGCCGGGAATCATCTCCGGCGATTCGCGGGTCTTCCGCTGGGCCGAATAGGCGACGACGCCGTCCTCGCCGATGGTGAGGTCGATCGCCTTCATCGCGCGATCCCGCATGCCCGCCTTCACCGGAAAGCCCTGGCGCTCCGCTTCGACCAGCACCTGGATGCCCGGCGGCGTCATGAAGGGGCTGGTCCCGCTCGGCGCGGCGAGCGGGCCGCGTCGGGCGTAGTTCCAACCACCGACCCTGGGAATCTCGATGGCGGCGAGCCCGTCGAGGTAGAACCGGATCGCGTCGTCGTGGGCCGCGGCGGCGTCCTCGGGAACGAAGCCGCGCTCCCGCATGGAAAGCAGGAAGTCGCCCCCGTAGATGTAGCCCCAGCCCCGAACGTCGTACCCGCCGCCGTACTCGGGATTCATGTTCGGATGTCGGGTCGAATCGACGACGAATCGACGGGCGCGTTCCAACGCCTCGCGTCGATCCACATCCGCGTCGCATCCGGGGACCCGCAGCAGCGCATCACCCACGATGGAGGTGCCACCCACCCGGTAACCGATGGGAATCACGCTTCGCCGCCGCCCTCGTCCCTCGATCAGCGACTCGGGATCGTCGTCGGTGGCCGAGACCCGGTAGACCCCCTGGTACGGCCACTCCGCCCGAGTCGGCCCCTCCTGTCGCTTCAGCAGGAAGGCGACGGACGCGAGGACCGCGGCGTCGACGTCTTCGGACTCCACCGCGGGCGCGTCGATTTCCGGGGGCGGCGGCGGGGTCGCTTCCGCCCCGATCTCCGGCGACATCCGGGTTTCGTCGGGCGTTTCGTCGGCCTGACCGGAAGCGGCCGGGGCGAGGACGAAGCTCAGAAGACCGATGACGAGGGGGTTGCTCATGCCCCGGACCCTACCGGATTTTTCGCACCGCGGATCGACGATCCCGCCGACCACGGCCCCGAGCCCCGGCGTCACGCGTTCGCGGCGTCGGTCGCCTCCTCCTCGCGGGCCGGTGCGAAGAGATGGACGTACATGTCCTCGGCGTAGGGGTGCGTCTCGGGACCGTCGAAGCCGGGCACCCCCGAAAATTCCGATGAAAAGTCGGTGGGCGTCCGCAGCACGAGGAACGACGCGTCCTTCATGTTGGCCCGACATCGGGCGACCAGATCGAGCAGGCGTTCCCTCGAAGCCTCGTCGTCCCAGAGGGCGTAGGGCGGATCGAGGAACACGAGGTCGCAGTCGCGCGGGGCCTGGGCCAGTGCCGCCGGCCCGAGCGCATCCGCCCGAACCACGGTCGCCCGGTCGCGGCATCCCAGCTCGCCGACGTTGAACTCGAGAATGGACGCGATCCGGGTGTTCAACTCGACCAACACGACCTCCCGGGCACCGCGGCTGACCGCTTCGAGACCGATCGCGCCGACCCCCGCGAAGAGATCGAGGACGACCGCGTCTTCGCACCACCCCCGAAGGAGATTGAACACCGCTTCCTTCACCCGGGCCGTGATGGGTCGGGTGGTCGACGCATCGGGCGGACCTTCGAGAATGCGGGAACGGTATTCGCCACCAATGATCTTGATCATCCGAACAGTATCCCGGGAATCCGCCGCCACCACCAGTTCGGCCGATCCGAAGCGACTACCCTCTGCCGCCATGCCCGATCTCGATGCACGACTTCCGAGCAGCCTCCGGGCCATCTCCGAGACCCGCCGGCTCGGCGCGGACGTTCCCAGCCTCGTGGTCCGCCCCGAAGCCGCCCCCCTCGGCGGCGAGGGCCGCATCCCCTTCCTCCTCTGGATGCACGGACGCACCGCGACCAAGGAACTGGACCCCGGCCGGTACCTGCGACTGGCTCGAGCCGGCATCGGCACCTGTGCGATCGATCTTCCCGGCCACGGAGAGCGTGGAACCCCGAAGGACCAGGAACCCGAGCGGATCCTCGACCACATCGAGCGGGCGATCGACGAGATCGACGAGGTGCTCCGGAATCTCGGCGGCCTCGGATTCGACCTCGACCGGGCTGCGATCGGCGGCATGTCCATGGGTGGCATGGTGGCGATCGCCCGGCTGTGCCGGCCTCACCGGTTCCGAGCGGCCGTGCTGGAGGCCACGAGCGGCGACTGGGCGGCCCAGCACCAGCGACAGTTCTTCGATCACGAGGCCACGGCGCGACTGGATCCGATCACCCACCTCGACCGATGGCGGGAGATCCCGATCCTCGCGGTCCACTCCAAGGCCGACGCCTGGGTCCGATTCGAAGGCCAGTCGCGATTCCTCGAAGCCTTGCGAGCACGGGCCGAACGGCCCGAATCGATCGAGATGCTGACCTTCGAAACGACCGGCGCCCCGCACGAACATCTCGGCTTCGGCCGGTGCACGAACGAGGCGAAACAACGCGAGACGGATTTTCTGGTGCGACACCTCGGACCGGCCGCGTCACTCGATGGGTGAACGCCCCTGCCAGATGCGGGTGCCGTTGCCGGAGGCGACCACGCGGTCGATGAAGGCCTCGTATCCGGCCTTGAATCCCGCGTAGTCCTCGTCGAAGTAGGTCGCGATGATGTCGCGCCCCGTGTTCGGCCCCAGCGTCCGGCCGAGAATCCCGGCCCGACGATCCGCGTCGTAGATCGACGAGGTGATGTGCCCGTCCACCGCATCACCGACCAGCTTCACGAGTCCGTCCCGGTACCGGCCCTCGCGTCCCTCCACGAGGTAGTGCACGAGGACCCAGAGCTGCGCGTAGTACGTGAGGAGTCCGCGTTCGCTTCCCGCCACGAAGTACTGGGGCGGTCGCGCGATGAGGTCGTCGAGATCGATCAGTCGATTTCGATACCGCGACGATCGAAGCTGCCCGTAACGCTCGAGGTTCCGCCACGGCATGAAGACCGGGGCGGCATCGCTGCGGCGGAATCGGTGGCCTTCCGCGTAGGCGGCCAGCCCCTCCTCGAGGAATGCGGGAAGCGGGTGCCGGAAGACGCTCTGGGTGTACTGATGCCAGCCCTCGTGGGCGAGCATGCAGAGCGTGTCGTATCGACCGATGTCCCAGATCACGCTTTCGGCGTCGATCGTGTAGCCGCCCCGTTCGATGCCGAGGTAGAGATTCGCACCGCGGCGAAGTCGCCACTTGGTCCAGGCCGCCCATTCGGGCCGGGTCCCGAACACGAAGGTGCTCATCCGTTCCGTCGGGGCGTCGAGCGGTTCCGAATCCGCTTCGGGGGACAACATCGTCCGGTAGTGGAGCAGCGCGGTTCCGGTGAAGACCGGCATCGCCTGACGAAGACGCCCCTCGGGAAGCGTGAGGTGCAGCAGATGGGTCGGGGTCGTGACCAGTTCGCCTTCGTAGCCCCCGAAGCTCCAGGGTTCGGAGATCGAGACCTCCTCGAAGGTCGAAGGATCGGCTTCCTGCGCCGGCAACGCCGGGATGGTGTCATCCACGTCGATTCCGGCTCTGGCCGCTGGCCGCGGGACCGGCTCGGGGTCCGCATCGCAGCCCGTGAATCCGACACCCGCCAGCACGAAGGCGAGCAGGCCGACGCCAACCGGCGCCGCGAAGGCGATCCAGCCGGTTCGGTGCTCGCATCTCTGTTCGGGGTCGGGGATCATGCCGTTCAAGTCTAGCGGCTGCCTGTCCCGGCTGGAACGACCGGTTCCAGTCGAAGCCCGGGAACCCGATCCACCGACGACCGTCGGTTCGAACCGATCAGGCCGGCTCCGATCCCAATGCGGCCATGCCCGCCTCGGCGGCGGCGAGGTCCGCCTCGGCCTCGACCAGCTTCCGCCGGGTCTCCTCGACCATTTCCGGCTTGGCGTTGTTCACGTAGCCCGCGTTGCCGAGCTTGCCCTGGAAACCGGCGACCTGCTTTCGCTTTCCGTCGATGGTCTTCTGGAGTCGCTTCCGCTCGCCTTCGACGTCGACCGCGTCGAGCAGGTCCGAGACGAGGAGCTGATCGCCCTCGAAGGGAAGTGGAATCGCCCCGTCGGGGGCCGCCTCGAGCCCACCGACCTCGGCGAGCCCGGCGAGCGTCTCGACCACGCCGTCGGCCTCGTCGATCAACGCCAGCACGGAAGCGGACGCATGCAGGGTGATCCGCCGCTTCGGTTTCACCTGTCGCTCGCCCCGGAGGTTCCGGATCGCGGCGACCAGTGCCTGCACCCGCTCGAACGCCGCCTCGGCCTCCGGATCATGGGCGGACGCCGAGATCTCGGGCCAAGCTGCGATCGCACACCGATCGGCGGGTGGGAGCGACAGCCCTTCGATGCCCGTCGAACCGTCTTCGCCCCGGATCCCCTCGAGCCGGTGGAGATGCGGCCAGAGCGTCTCGGTGAGGAACGGGCAGACGGGCTGGAGCATGCGGAGAATCGAGTCGAGCACCGCGTGCAGCCGCTGCTGCTGCCCGAGATCACCTCGAACCGTCGGCTTCACCGCCTCCAGATACCAGTCGCAGAAGTCGCGCCAGACGAGGTCGTACATCGCTTCGACGTACGGGTTGAACTGATAGCCGTCGATCGACGCCGCGACCAGCCGCTCGGTCCGGTGCACCCGCGAGACGATCCAGCGATCCACCAGCGAAGGCGTGCCGTCGCCACCGGCCTCGGCCGGCGACTCGAGATTGGAGAGCCCGAAGCGAACCGCGTTCCAGAGCTTGTTGCAGAAGTTCCGTCCCGCATCGAATCGACTGGAGGGGTTTCGCGCGAGCGGGCGTTCGTCGCCGGGTTCGATCTCCCCGGTGGCCACCCCGTAGGAGGTCACCATCTCCAGCGTCGGATCCTTCGGCGACTTCTGAACCGGGGCGGAGACCTGGTAGCCGGCGGCGTTGCGCACGAACGCCGGGGTGAAGGTCTCACCGCTGTGCGGGCAGACCAGGTCGACCGGCATCCGGACGTCCTGGCTGCCGGTCGAGAGCTGGGCGAGCGTGAACCGCATCGCATCGGCACCGTGGCTCTCGATGATGTCCCGCGGATCCACGCCGTTGCCGAGGCTCTTGGACATCTTCTGTCCGTGACCATCCTGGATCATCGCGTGGATGAAGACGTGGCGGAACGGAAGCGCCGCTTCGAAATACCGGTTGAACATCACCATCCGGCTGACCCAGAGCGTGATGATCTCCCGCGCGGTGCAGAGCACCGAACTCGGATTGAAGGTCTCGAGCAGGCGGTCCCCCTCGGGAATCGCCTCCGGGTGCGCCGCCGGCTCGGGCCAGCCCATGGTGGACAGGGGCCAGAGGGCGCTGGAGAACCAGGTGTCCAGCACGTCCGGATCCTGTTCGAATCCGTCGGCTTCGAGCGCGGACACCACGGCCTCCGCATCGTCACCCAGCGTCGAGGGGCGGGGCACGCAGACCGTCTCCTCGATCGTCCCGTCGCCGAGCATCCGCACGCGATGGGCGCAGCCCCGCGTGGTCCAGACGCTCTCCGTCGCGATCATCTCGTCACCGGCGTCGCGGGCGACGTCGCGGATCGGGGCATCGGCCTCTTCAGCGGTGACGATCCGGGACCACACCGGAATCCGATGCCCCCACCAGAGCTGCCGGGAGATGCACCAGTCGCGGATGTTCTCGTGCCAGTTCCGGAACGTCTTCGCGTACCGATCGGGGAAGAACCGAAGTCCACCATCACCCGA
The DNA here is from genome assembly GCA_002683215.1 of Planctomycetaceae bacterium. Lineage (GTDB taxonomy): Bacteria > Planctomycetota > Phycisphaerae > Phycisphaerales > SM1A02 > UBA12014. Next base: position 18,729 of record NYSY01000127.1, on the reverse strand, counting down.
CATCGTCGGGGCGTCGGCGGGCCCGGCCGCGCCCGCGGCGTCGACGCCGCGCTGATCGGAATCCATCGAGCGCAGGGCGCTGCCCGCGAGCCGGTCGTCGGTGACCCGGACGTACCACTGGTCGGAGAGGTAGGGCTCGATCGGAACGTGACTTCGGTAGCTGTGGCCGACGGCGTGCTCGTGATCGCGAACGGATTCCAGCTGACCGTGATCCTCGAACCACGCGACGATCGCGGTGCGGGCGTCCTCGCGGCTGAGGCCGACGAAGCCGCGGGCCGCATCGGTCACGCCATCGGACCAACCGTGTTCCGTGGAGATCGAGCCGTCCGGGGCCATCACGTTGACCACCGGAAGTTCGTGCCGGAGACCGATCTCCCAGTCGTTGGGATCGTGCGCGGGCGTCACCTTCAGGAATCCGGTGGCGAGCGCGGCCTTCGGGTCGTTGATCGCTTCGGGGCCGAGGCCGAGTTCCTCCGCGACCGCGGTGGGAAGCACCACGTAGTCGTCTTCCACGATCGGAACGATCCGGTCGGTGATCGGCACCCGGACCGAACGCCCGCGAAGCCCGGCGGCCCGGGGATCCCGTGGGTTGATCGCGATCGCGGTGTCGCCGAGCATCGTTTCGGGGCGGGTGGTCGCGACGGTGACGAAGCCGTCGCCATCGGCGAGCGGATATCGCAGGTACCACATGTGCCCCGGCACGTCGCGCATCTCGACCTCGTCGTCGGCCAGCGCCGTGCGGGTCGCGGGATCCCAGTTGACCAGACGCTTGCCGCGATAGACGAGTCCGTCTTCGAAGAGCCGGAAGAACGCCTCCCGCACCGCGTCGGCGCAGACCGGATCCATGGTGAAGCGGGTGCGGTCGAAATCGCACGAACATCCCATCTCCGACAGCTGCTCGAGAATCGTCGTCTCGTATTCGTCCTTCCAGGCCTGGACCTGTTCGATGAACGCCGAGCGACTGAAATCGGTGCGACGCCTCCCCTGTCGAAGCAGTCGCTTCTCCACCACGGTCTGGGTGGCGATGCCCGCATGATCGGTGCCGGGCATCCAGAGGGTCCGGTCGCCCTTCATCCGGTGGTAGCGGACCAGGACGTCCTGAAGCGTGTTGTTGAACGCGTGTCCGAGGTGGAGCGCCGCCGTCACGTTGGGCGGCGGGATGAGCACCGAGAAGGCCCCCTCGACGGATCCGCCGGGCTCGGCGGGTTCGGCGTGGAAGTCGCGGTGCCGCGCCCAGGCCTCGCGGACCTCGGGCTCGGAGGCCGCGGGCGAGTACGATTTGGCGAGCGTTTCGGCCGAGGTCGGAGCCTCACCCTGGGTTCTTGATTCTTCCATGATTCCGACAGTCTACGAATCCCCACGCCCCTGCTGGGCCGTTCACCGCCGACTTCGCCGGTTCTTGACCGCCCCGACGGTCGCCGTCGTGGTGCTGATGACGTCCTGTGGCGGCGATGCTGAACCCGCACCCCCCTCCCCGACGGCCGGAACGGCCCTCTCCGCGGCGGATCGGGACGCCTCGCTCAACGCGATCGAGCGGTGGCTGGCCGCCGGACGGGCCGACAATGCCGAGACCGTCGCCAGATCCCTCGCGGGCCGTCTACCCGACGATCCGGTGGTCGACGCCGCCCTCGGACGAACGCTCCTGATGCGAAGCGGGGAGATCCGCGAAGCCTTCGGCGAGGCGGCGGCGTCCGCGATCGCGGCGGACGCGGCGATCGCGCTGGAGCGGGCTGAGGACCGGGGGCAGGTCGATGCCGAAACCCGTCGGAACCTCGGACTGGCCCTCGAAGGCGCCGGGCGGCTCGACGACGCGATCGAGGCGTACCGGCGCGTCGGTCCCGCGGATCCGGTCGCGCGGCTCTATCTGGGGCTCGCCCTGCTTCGGGCCGACCGTCCGGAACAGGCCGCCGAGATCCTTGAGCCCCTCGCCCGCACCCGTCCCGATGACGCCTTCGTCCTCGCCGCGCTCGCGGAAACCGGTTTTCGAAGCGGCGACATCGAGACCGCCTTCGAACAACTGGATGCCGCCATCCGCCTCGCACCGGACGAGCCCGGAATCAGAATTCGCCGCGCCGCCCTGCTCCGACGCGCCGGCCGGTTTCGCCTCGCCGTCGAATCGCTCGCGGCACTGCCTCCCGACGTGCGGGAGCGCCGCGACGTGGTACAGGAACTCACCGCGGGATGGCTTGCCCTCGACCGTCCCGGTGATGCCGGGGACGCCTGGGCCGCACGGGCCCGCCGAGCCCCGGAAGACCTTCCGGCGGCCATCGAAGCGGCCCGTTGCTTCGACCTCGCGGGCCGTCCCGAGGATGCGGAAGCCTGGCTTCGCATCGCCGAGGACACCGCACCCGGTGATCCACGGGTCGCGGAAGCCCGCGCCGCGCGAGGACGATCAGCGGATCGCCCGAAGTCCTGACGCCCGGGGTGAGCGGATTTCGGCGATCGCGGTCACCGATCGGTTCACCGGAGGTGTCGACCACCGTCGATGGGAATCACGATGCCCGTGCAGTAGGTCGCATCGACCAGCAGCGACCGAACCAGCCCCGCCGCTTCCTCCGGGGTTCCGGCACGGCCGAGCGGCACCCGTTCGAGATAGGACTTCCGTCGGGATTCGGGCCAGTCCTCCGGCCAGCCCACCACCCCGGGTGAAAGACCGAACACCCGCACCGGTGCGAGCTCCACCGCGAGCAGCCCCACCATCGCTTCCACCCCGGCCTTCGCGACGAGATACGGCGTCGCGTGCGCCCGGGGTCGTGACCACGCGTGGATGTCGCCGAAGAGCATGACCGCCGGCGACGCGGCGGCGTTCAGCGCGGGCCGGAGCCCTTGAACGAGCCGCGCGGGTCCGGCGATCTGAGCGGCCGAATGAAGGTTGAAGTCGTCGGCGGTCGCCTCGGCCAGCGGGGTCTCGTCGAACGGGGATCCCGCCACCACGACGGCATCCAGCGGGGCACGCCCGATCGAATCGATGGCGCGGTCCACGGCGTCCGCGTCCGCAAGATCCAACGCATGGCACCTCGCCACGGTCGACGACGACTCGTCCGAAGATCGGATCGCCGGATCGATCCGATCCGTATTCCGGGCGGTGAGCTCGAGCGACCAGCCGAGTTCGAGGAATCGGCTCGCGACCGCGCGGCCGACCCGGCTCGTCGCCCCGATCACCGCGATTCGCTTCGTTGGCGGTTCGGCGATGGTCATTCCGCGACTCCGGGGTTGAAGCAGGATCCATTCATGCGTCGTGGCCCTCGGACCCGGAACCATCTCCATCGGCGTCGGAATCGACTTCCGCCTGGCCGCGTCGGCGGCCCCCCTCCCGCCAGGGGTCGAGCGGCGAGCGGGCTCGGGGCCGCTTCGATCGATCGATCTTCCTGCGGCTTCGGATGCGCAGGGCCGCCAGAAGCGGGATCAGAAGGATCACCATCACCGCCACAAGGAGGAAGAGAAGCATTCCGGCGGAGCTGGCCATTTCCGCGGGATCTTGATTGGGAGGGGTCATTGCCGGAGTGTATGGCCCCCATCCCGATCGGCGGGCCGGGATCGATCTAGAATGATCAATCCAGTTCCGTCGGCCGATCGCGGCCGGATTCCGACCGGGATCGATCCCGGGGACCGAGTGAACCGTACCCAGACCATGGCCGAAGCCGCGACCACATCTCGTCCCCGCCCGCTCCGCCCTTGGCGGCGTCGTTTCGGCCGGCTGGCGATCGCCTTCGTGGTGGTCCTGCTCGGCCTCGTGTTCCTCCGCAATTCGCTCATCACCCTGCTGCTTCGAAATGAACTCCTCCGCCGGACGGGGGCCGAGGTGGCGGTCGAGAACCTCGACATCGAAGGCCTTCGACACGTCAAGATCGGCCGCATCGTGCTCGACGCGCCCGGATGGGAGGGCGACGCGGCCCAGGTGCTGCGGATCGACGATCTCTCGGCGACGGTGCGCCTGCTGCCGTTGCTCTCGGGCACGCTCGAGTTCGAATCGATCCGCGCCGACCGGGTGCTGGTGCGGATCGCGGAGCGTTCGAGCGACGCGGCCGAACTCAACATCATGTCGCTCGAGCCGCCGAAGACGGAGGACGACGAAAAGGATGAAGACCGGGACGAGGATCGCACGGTGCGCGGTCTCGGGCTGGGGACGATCGAGATCGCCCGGCTCGAGATCGAAAGCGGCTTCGAGACCGAGAACGCCGACGAAGCCCACTACGAAATCGTCGGCACGTCGGCCTTCAACGCGATCCTCGATCCGCCCGACCGCGGCGATCCTCGGATGGCGTTCACCCTCGCGGCCATCGAAGGCGACGAGACCACGGCGCTCGCGAAGGGGCATCTCGACGAGACCACGGGGCGGGTCGAGTTCAGGATCGACGACGTCGACCTTCAGCTCGGCGTCGATCTCGCGCTGTCCGCCTCGGCCCGGGCGTTCATCTCCGAGCTCGACCTCGACGGCGTCCTGCGCACGGCGAACGTCAGCTGGCAGCCCGGGGAGGACCCGACCGCGACCCTCGAGGTCGAGGACCTCGCACTGACGCTCCCCGAAGGCCTCGACCTCGAATCGGAGTGGGTCCGGTTCGCCGACGGCCGGATCCTGGAAGCGCGGCCGCCACTCCCGCGAGTCACCCTGGATTCGGGCCGGATCGAACTCGACGGACGAAATCTCCTCTTGCGGGGAACGCGCGGCCGCGTGATCCCCGGCCGTGGAGACGAGGCCATCGTCCCCGTCGACCTCAGCACCGAGATCCGGGTCCGACTCGAATCGGCGGACGATTCGACGGTGGACCAGCCGATCACGGCTTGGGGGATGAAGCTGCTCGAGGAGGCGCCCTTTCAGATCGACGTCTCACTCCGCGACTTCAAGTCCGACGACGATGAACGCACCGTCGCGGATCTTCCGAGACCCGTCGCCGAGGCGTTGGAGCTGCTCACGGCAGAGGCGTGGAATCTGACCGCGACGGCGAAGGTCACGCGGGGATCACTCGAACCCGGCACGCCGATCAGCCGGGACGATTCGATCGTCACCAGCGCCGACCTCCGCCTCACGGGCGGCCGCGGCATGTACGAGCAGTTCCTCTATCCACTGAAGGACGTCGACGCGCAGCTCACCGTCGACGGGGAACGGATCCGCATCATCTCACTCCGCGGCCGGGGCCCCGACGGCGGCCACCTCGGCCTGACCGGGGAGATCCTCGGCACCGGTGACGACGCCGCGGTCGACCTGGTGCTCCAGTCGGATCGGATCGGCCTCGACGAATATCTCCTCGACGCCCTTCCCGATTCGACCGAACGCGGGCTTCGAACCCTCTTCGACCAGACCGCCTTCGATCGCCTCGATGCCGCCGGACTGCTCGTAGACGCGGACCGGATCGACGTGATGCGGGCATCGCTCGCCGAGGCGAAGTCGCGCCGCTTCGAAGCCCTCGACCGAGACGATCGCGAGGAGGTCGAGCGACTCGACCTGCGGATCGAACGCTGCGAGACGATCATCGCCACCGGCCCGTTCACGCTCGGGGGGCACGGTCGGATGCGGCTTCGTGTCCATCGGCCGCGTGGGGTCGGGATTCCCGTGGCGGTCGAGGGAGACATCCGACTCGACGACGTCGGCGCGATCTTCAACCGATTCCCCTACCCCCTGGTGGTGTCCGAGGGCGCGATCCGCCTCGAGGACCTCGCGGTCGTCCTCGAACCTCCCGGTCTCTCGCTCACCACGCCCGCGGGCGGACGAGGAAGTCTCAGCGGTCGCATCGATCTCCCGCGTGACGGCCGCGGAAGCCGGGACGTCCTGCCCGATCTCGAACTCAGGGTCACCAACGATCCGCTGAATCCGACCCTGCTGGCCGCCATCCCACCCCGGGTCGACGACGGCCGGACCGCGGACGAGATTCCGGGCTGGCCCGGTGAACGCCGGTCGGAAGCCGTCGATCCCATCATTGAAATGGGGCTGGAAGGCGACCTCGACTACCACGGACACATCGGATCGACCGAGACCGGATCGACCGTCATCGACTTCACCATCCGCCTCGACGACGGCACCGCCAGTCCGGGTCGGCACACCGACGCGGACGACCCGGACGCCGACCTCATCTGGCCCCGGGGCTTCGAACTCGACGAGGTGAACGCCGTGCTCTCGGTGACCGACGAGCTCGTCGAACTGCGATCCTTCAACGGCCGTCGGGGCACGGGCGCCGTCATCGCGAACGGGCGGTACGACATCGAGGATCGGCTCGGCACTGGAAACGCCCGGCTGCAGACGCTCGCGATCGAGGACTACCTCCTCGACTTCATCCCGGAGGAATCGCGTCCACGTGCACGGCGGCTCTGGGAACGCTGGAGGCCGTCCGGAAGGTACGACGCACGGATCGACTGGCGGGAGACCGAAGGACGTTCGACGATCCAAGCCGACGCGAGCCCGCGGACCGTCGCGATCGAAACCGAGATCGGTCGAACCGCGATCGAATTCGATCGAGGCGCGATCCGTTTCCGCGAAGCGGTGATCTTCGTCGACGACGTCGCGATGCGATCCTCCACCGACGGCGTGGTCGATGGCTCGATTCGACTGAGCGGCGGGTACGGGCTCTCCCCGGAGTCGGGCGATCACGACCTCGATGGTCTCGTCGAAAGCGGCCGGTTCGAGTCCCCCGCGCTCGACGAGATCTTCCGCCTCGCGGTCGGCGAGGGATTCGCGGAATGGTGGCGGGGTCGGCGACCCGAAGGCGACTTCCGGGGTCGGTTCTCGATCGCGAGCGGCCGCGACCGATCGGTGCACGCCGAGCTCCAACCGGCCACCTTCACGATCCAGGCGACGCCGGGGGCCGAAGAGACCCGAGGTGGCGGTGAGGTTCGCCCGGGTGGCCTGGTCGTCGTCGACGATGATCAGGTCCGGATCGGCCCCCTCGAACTGGTCGGCGAGCGAGACACCACCTGCCGTCTGACCTTCGGCATCAGGGACTTCGACGCGCTGAAGATCAAAGGCGAATTCCGGCTCGATGCACCGGACAGTCGCGTGCCGGAACTCGGATTCCTGACGCCCCCGTTCTCCAGCGTCCTGGGACCGTCGATGCTGACCACCGCCGCCATCCGGGTCAGCGGCGACATCGAGGCGACATACGGCGAAGACACGGATGCCGGCTCCGACGCCACGGGCGCCACGGCGGACGACCCGCTTCACTACCAGGCCTCCGGGGCGATGCAGTTCATCGACGGAGAGTCGATGGTCGGCAACGTCGGACTCACGAAGATCGACGGCATGATGCGTCTCGAACTGGTCGCCGAGCGCGGACTCCCCACCGATTTCGATCTCGACGCCCGAATCGGGAACATGCTCGTGGAGGGTCGACCGGTCGACGACGTGCGAATCGTCGGAGCCTTCGACCCCGCGACCGCACGAGATGCGGCCGACGGCGTCCTCGTGGACATCACCGAGGCATCGATCGGCGGCGGGCTGGTCCGCGGCCAGTTCCGCTTCGACTTCGAGGGCGAGGCGTATCGGCTCGGACTCCGACTTCATGATGCGGATCTGGCCGTGGTCGCCCGAGACGTCAACCAACCCGGCACACCCGCGGGGCCGCTCCCCGGACGCCTCTCTGCGAGGCTCGATCTCGAGGGCCTCATGGATGCTCCGGAGAGCCGGATCGGAAGCGGCCGGATCAACGTCCAGGACGCCCGGCTCGCCGACGGTGGTTCGGTCGCGCTGCTGCAACTGGGCCAGTTGATGCCACCGATCGCCGAAGAGCTCGCGACCGCCAGCGCGAATCTCTGGATCGACGGCGGCGACGTGCTGCTCGAAGACGTGACCCTCGCCTCCGAGGCGTTGGTGCTCGCAGGAGAAGGGCGGCTCCGCCTCGACGACTGGCGATGGTCGGTTCGACTGGTGCCCCGGGGAACCCTGCCCGGTCTCAGCGACCTTGTTTCCGCGGTTTCCGGCACGCTGGCGGTGATCGACGTGGGGGGGACCCCGGGCGACCCGGAAATTTCGCTGACCCCCCTCCCGATGGTGTTGCCCCCCCCCGACATCGAGCCGATGACAGATACTTCCGACGTCTCCCCCGAGGAGACGAACGCCCCCACCGAGGAACCTGCTCCGTGACCGAAGGCAACCGGCCCCATCCCGACTCCCACGCCCGTGACGAGGCGATCCGCGACCTCGCCGCCAGGTACTCCGAACTCCCGGATGGTCGACGTCGCTCGCTCATCGAGCAGATGATCGCGACGAGTCTCCGACTCGGCCGCGACGACTCCCACACCGGCGAGTTGAAACTGATCAATTCAGCGCTCAAGGAACTCCGGTACTCCTACCGGGTGTTCCGACCCTGGATCCTGCGTCGAAAGATCTCGATCTTCGGCTCCGCCCGAACGCCGGAGGATCATCCCGACTACATCGCGGCCCGGGAATTCGGTCGGCTGATGGGCGAGGCGGACTGGATGTCGATCACCGGCGCCGGCGACGGCATCATGAAGGCCGGCCACGAAGGTCCCGGACACGAGTCGAGCTTCGGTCTCCGGATTCGCCTGCCCTTCGAGACCACCGCGAACGAAGTCATCGCCGCCGATCCCAAGCTCATCAACTTCCGGTACTTCTTCACCCGCAAGGTGATGTTCCTCACCCACTCGGACGCGATCGCGGCGCTCCCCGGCGGTTTTGGAACGATGGACGAACTCTTCGAAGCGCTGACCCTGATCCAGACCGGCAAGTCCTATCCGATGCCGGTCGTCCTGCTCGAAGGCGAGGGCGGTTCCTACTGGCGGCGATGGGTGGACTTCATCCGCGAAGAGCTCCTCGAGAACGGCTGGCTCAGTCCCGCGGACATGTCGCTGCTGGAGATCGCTTCGGATCCCGCCGACGCCCGCGACCGGGTGCTCCGGTTCTATCGCGTCTACCACTCCTGCCGATACGTGCGGGACGAGTTCGTCATCCGCCTGAAACGCCGCATCACCGAAGCCGAGCGAGCCGATCTCGAGAAGCGATTCGGCATGCTCGCGAAGGACGGCGTGCTGCGGACGGGCGGACCGCTCGATGGTGAAGAGGAACACCTCGATCTTCCCCGCCTCCACTTCGCCTCGAAGCGGCGGGATTTCGGGATCCTTCGACAACTGATCGACGCGGTCAACGACCTCGACCCGACCCCGGCGGCCGACCCCGCATGAACCTTCGATCGGCCGTTTCGGCGATCATCCTCGGCTCGACGTCCTGGCTCGCGGCCTGTTCCAGCGATCCGGCCGTCACGCCATCGGCCGGCTCGGCGGCCGTCGGGGCGGCGACGTACGCCGAAGAGGATCCACGCCCCGGCCTCGTCGTCGATCGCTGGAGCCTTCCCGAGGCGGGCCCCCCGCTCGACGCCATCCTCGCCGCGGTGCAGTCCGAGGGATCGGCGTCGATTCCCGGCACCGCGGCGATGCAGCGAAATGGGTTCCAGGTCCTGATCATCGGGCCGCGGCAGCTCGAAGTGCTCCGTCGCACGCTGGGCGCGAATGCGTATCGCGGAAAGACCTGGCATGGCGAGGCGATCGGATGGCGGAACCTCGCCAGCCGCCGTCTCGGCCGCGGAACGGTGTTGCTGCTGGACGGGCGGGCCCGCAGGATGGACGATCGCACCGTCGCGTTGGCCGCGCGGGGGTATTCGATCCCCACCGTGGACGACGCCGCGATCCACGTCGAACTCGCGCCGTACCTCGTCGAGTCCTCGATCGATCCCATGTCGACCCGTCGAATCGGCGATCTTCGCGGAATCCCCCTGTGCCATGGGATCGAGTGCACCCTCGAACCGGGCGAGGCGGTGATCATCGCCTCCATCCCGAGGCTGCGGCGCGGGCCATCGCCCGTGACCGAACCTGACGAGGCGACCACCGAGGAATCCGGGCCGACGGCCGACGCGTCAGATCCGGCGCCGGTCGCCGGCATCGGCGCAGGCCCGGTCGCCCCCCTGCCTCCGACCGCCGCCGAACTGCTTCTTGACGACACCGGGGTGCGTAATCGCGGCCTCATGGTCATCACCGGACGCCCCCACCCCTCGGTCGGCGTCCCCGACATCGAACCGGCGGCCGAACCGACGTCCGAAGCGACGAGCTGAGCGAAACCGCTTGATCGGAATCACCCGAGGGGCGAGGCGGCTACCCTAGACATACCGGACCGCACGCATGCAGACGACGCCTCGCACCAAATCCCAACGTCCGAACCGCCGCCAGACGGTTCGAGCCGAGTTTCGACGACGGACCCTCGGGCCGATCTCCGTGGTGCCCACCCTGCTCACGCTCGCGAACCTCATGTGCGGCTTCGCGGCGATTCACTACGCCAGCCGAGGTGACGTCGCGACCGCGGTGTTCGGCTGGAATGCGATCACCGTGGGCGGGGGCCTGATCTTTCTCGGCATGTTCTTCGACGCGATCGACGGTTCCGTCGCCCGACTCACCCGTTCGACCTCCGATCTGGGCGCCCAACTCGATTCGATCGCCGACGTGGTGACGTTCGGCGTCGCCCCCGCCTTCCTCATGCTCCAACTGGTCGAGGCCTACTACGGCACCGGTGTCGACGCCGATGCGACGGTGGTCGGTCCGGGCGTCGCCTCGGTGTACGGCAAGGCGGTCTGGGCGATCGCGGCGATCTTCGTCTGCGGCGGCGCGCTCCGGCTCGCCCGGTTCAACGCGGAGACCGCGTCGCACGACGAGCGCGATCACCGCTTCTTCAAGGGCTTGCCGATTCCCGGCGCCGCGGGCGCGGTCGCGAGCCTCATCGTGCTTCATCAGCACCTGCTCTACACCCGGTTCGACGCCACGGAATCACTCGCGTTCGACCGGATCGCGGCGCTCACCATTCCGGTCATCGCCCTGCTGTGCGGACTCGGCATGGTCTCGAACCTCCGGTACCCCCACGTCGTGAATCGGTATCTCCGGGGCGGGCGAGACTTCGGCTCCCTCGTTCGCATCGCGCTTCCGCTCGTCGCCGCGATCTGGTTTCTGCAGGAGACGCTGGCCGCCGCCTGCACGCTCTACGCACTCTCAGGTCCGCTGGGGCTTCTTCGCCGTCGCAGCGACGATGACGGCCGCGAGCCTGCTGGAACAAAGCCCGGCGAGGAATTCAAACCGGAAGGATCCGAGGAGGATCTGAAATGACCACCGCGATTCCGGGGCGATTCGGAAGGTTCGGTGGACGATACGTCCCCGAAACCCTCGTGGTCGCGCTCGAGGAGCTCGAAGCCGCCTGGCTCGACGCCGACCGCGACCCCGCCTACCAGACGGAAGTCGACGACTGCCTGCGGGACTTCGTCGGAAGACCGACCGCCTTCACCCGTGCGCCACGCCTCTCGGCCGCAGCCGGCGGCGCCACCATCTGGCTGAAGCGCGAGGACCTGGCCCACACCGGGGCCCACAAGATCAACAACACCATCGGCCAGGTGATCCTCGCGAAGCGGATGGGCAAGTCGAGGATCATCGCGGAGACCGGTGCCGGCCAGCACGGCGTCGCGACCGCGACCGCCTGCGCCCGGTTCGGGCTGGCCTGCGAGATCTACATGGGCGCGGAAGACACTCGAAGACAGTCGCTCAACGTCTTCCGCATGCGACTGCTCGGGGCCACCGTTCATGAAGTCGATTCCGGCAGCCGCACCCTGAAGGACGCGACCAACGAGGCGATGCGGGACTGGATGGGCTCGGTCGGCGAGACGCACTACATCCTCGGCTCGGTCGTCGGCCCGCATCCCTTCCCCACCATCGTGCGGGAACTGCAGTCGGTGATCGGTGTGGAATGTCGGGCGCAGTGCCTCGAAACGCTCGGTGGACTTCCCGACGCCGTGGTCGCCTGCGTGGGTGGCGGCTCGAACGCCGCCGGAATCTTCGCACCGTTCGTCCCCGACGAAGCGGTCCGACTGGTGGGGGTCGAGGCTGGGGGCCGAGGCACGACGCCGGGGGGTCACGCCGCACCGCTGGCCTTCGGTTCGCCCGGCGTGCTCCACGGCTCGCTGAGCTACGTCCTGCAGGACCACGAAGGCCAGACCGCCGACGTGCACTCGTGTTCGGCTGGGCTGGATTATCCCGGCGTCGGACCGGAGCATGCCCACTGGAAGGACAGCGGTCGCGTCGAGTATCGCGTGGTGGACGACGCGGAGGCCCTCACCGCCTTCCAGGACCTCTCCAGGCTCGAAGGGATCATTCCCGCCCTCGAGACGGCCCATGCGATCGCGGCATCGGTCGGACTGGCGGCCGAACTGCCCGCCGAGGCGAACCTCGTCCTCAACTGTTCCGGTCGGGGCGACAAGGACGTCCAGGAGGTCATGCGACTCCTCGAGTCCTGACCGACGCCCCGGATCCCCGAGACGACCATGGACCGGAGGTCGGGAAGGTCCTTCGCCCCCGCCGCTCCCTGACACGCGGGGGGACGCCTCGTGCTACCGTTTCGACCATGATCAACCGAACCAGTTCCGTCATGCTCGCCCTGGCCTGCATCCTGACCCTCCCCGTCGCCCACGGCCAGGACGCCGCGGAGCCGAAGGATCGAGGACCCGGAATCCGGTTCGGGCGGCCCACCCCGCTCGCGAAGACCGAGGGCGCGATCCGCATCGCGTCGTACAACGTCCTCAACCTCTTCGACGAGGCCGACGACCCGACGCTGCAGGGGAAGTACGACGACCTTCCGATGGCGACGTCCCGGGATCGCTGCGTGTCGATCGCGAAGATCATCCGAAGCATCGATGCCGACGTGTTGTGCCTTCAGGAGATCGAAAGCGAGGCGGCCCTGCGCTGGTTCCGCGACGAATTCCTCGACGGCATGGGATACGACCACATCGCGAGCAAGGACGTCGGCTATTACCGCGGCGTCGAACAGAGCGTGCTCAGTCGCCATCCGATCACCGCCGTGACGACCTGGCCCGACGAAGGCCTCGCCGACATGGAGGTGAAGAAGCAGGGTGACGGCTGGGCGCGGGACGGTGAGCCGCCGACGAAGTTCCAGCGAAGCCCGCTGATGGTCGACATCGTGATTCCCGCCGGCCGGGGCGAGCCCGCCTACGAGCTGACCATGGTGGTGGTCCATCACAAGTCCGGGCGTTTCCGCCGGCAGCGAGAGAGCGAGGCGCTCCAACTCGTCGAGCTCCTCGAGGCGAGACTCGAGACGGAACCCGAACTCAATCTCGTGATCGCGGGCGACTTCAACGCGGGCCCCTTCGATCGTTCGATCGGCGTCTACAAGGATGCCGGCTACGTCAACGCCTACACCCACCGCTGGAAGCAGGAAGGCGATACCCGCGCCCTCTTTCGCACCCACGAATCGGATCGAGTGATCGACTTCCTGATGATCCACCCGAATGCGGACTCGGAAGTGGTCGACCGCACGTTCCAGATCGTGGGATCGCTCCACCCCGGCGACGACTACGACTGGCGCCAGGACGAGCCGCCGTCGGGTTACGCCGCCGACCACTACCCGCTGGTCGTCGATCTCCGTCCCCGAGAAGCCGCCGAAAAGCCTTCACGCTGACGCCGCAGGCGTCCGGTGACCAGCGACCTCCGAAAACAGCCGGTGGTAGCCGGAGATCATTCCCTCGACACCGAAGTTCGACGACGCGTGGGACCACTGCATGGCATGGACCCGGGCATGCAGGTCGTCGTCCCGGAGCATCGAGCCGACCTTTCGGCCGATCGACTCCGGCGATCCCGGCGTCGCGATCGCCGCGTCCGAGCGAAGCAGTTCGGGTAACGCGCCGATTCCATAACCGACGACCGGCGTCCCCGAGGCGATCGCGTGCACGGTCCCCGAACCGAAGACATCGGCGACGACCGGCGCGATCTCGACATCGAACGAGCGATGGATGGACGCGAGCTTCACGAACGGCACGTAGCCGTGCCAGGTGATTCGATCCGAAAATCCGGCGGCCTTCAGATCACGCTCGATATCCGGACGAACCGGACCATCACCGACCACTTCGAAGCGTGCGTGCGGGACCTCCTCAAGCACGCAGGCGATCGCCCGGGCCGCGGAATCATCGATCTTGTCACCATCCAGTCGATACACCATGCCCACGACCGGATTCGCCGAGATCGGACGCCGCGGGGATTGAAAGATGCCGAGCGGAGTGCCGGGATTGATGACGGAATCCGGAATGCCCCGCAGGCCGGAGCGAAGCCGACTCCATTCGGAACAGAACACCAGGTGCTGTTCATCGGTGCCGCACCAGGGGTCGCCGATCACACAGTGACTCTGGACGATCGGAACACCACGTTCCATCGCGACCCTCGCGACGAGGTCGTACTAGGCAGCCGTCCTGCGCGAGGCGTGATAGTGACAGAGGTGAATCACCTCCGGCTGGTGACGATCGAAGACCCGCTGGACCCGGGCTCGAAGCACCCGGACCTCCGTGTAGGGCACGGGCGGCCGAAACCGGATGCCGACGCTTCCGGCGATGACGTGATGCGGGGCGCTCTTCCCCGCGGAAGCCGCGAGATCGATGACGAGTTGCTGGGCACCGCCGATCTGCAGATCCGCGACCGCATGCAGCACCCGCGTCTGCGAGGTTCGCGAGGTCCGCCCGTGCAGATACGAGCTCAGGCCGACGAACCGCCGGATCATCCGTCGTCCGCTTCGGAACAGATCGGATCGACGTTCACTCGCCACCCGGATCTCGCGCCCCACCAGCGATCGACGGGTCTGGTCGAGCCATCTTCTGGATTCATCCGACGGCCGTCGCCGACGACCGATGGAGTCCTCGATCATCGCCTTCATCTCTAAATCGCGAGCCTCGCCCGATGCGTCGATGGCGGATGAGATACTGGTGATTCTCGCCCGGTACCAGTCCAGCAAGGCCGGCTCGAGCCGGGGGTCTTCGTCCGAATCGGCGTGAGATCGGGACTCGGGATCCGTTCTCGATCCGACGCCCCCATTCGTTTCTTCCCCCCCCCATCGCTTCCTTCATCTCCGGACCAGCTCTTGGACGAGCATCTTCACACGCCGTCCCCATGCCTCCCAGTTGAGCTCCTCCTGATAACGGCGCAGCGCCGCGGCGGCGTACGCCCGGTAGCGGCCGGGGGGGGCGACCATCGATTCGATCGCATCCACCCACCCGGAGACCGGTGTCTCGACCGGAAGACAGCGGCCGGTGATACCGTCCTGGACGACCGTGGTCAGACCACCGACCGCGGAGACGATTGCCGGGCGGCCGAATGCTGCGCTCTCGATCGGTGCAATCCCGTACATCTCGCTGGTCGAAGGCAGGATCGACAGGTGAGCGCGACGCAGGATCGCTCGATGCTTCCTCCGATCAGCCTCCAATCCGTGATCGAGCCGACCCGCCCACTCGACGATGCCCAGATCACAGATGGCGTGCCGGGGCCCGATGTAGTGCAGCCGGACCCGCCAACCACGCGCTTCGATTGCCTGCGCGACTGCGGCACAGAGCGCAACGCGCTTTCGCTCGGGATCCGCCGCCGAGACGACGAGCTCGAGTTCACCGTCGGGCGTCGGCGTGGAGACTTCACCGACGATCTCGTCCGATTCCGGAATGAGATTCGCACCGAGTGGCACCACATGCACCTTGGATGGGTCCGCGTCATGATCGTCGCACATCGATCTTCGGCAGTACTCCGATGCCACCAGAACCAGGTCGGCCCTTCTGGCGGCGTCGGTCTCGAGCGATTCATCGGCATCACGTTGCCCCTTGCGACGGCCGGCGAAGCTCTCGTACGCGACATTCGCAAGCGATGCGGTCGCATCCGTGGCGTAGACGATCGGCAGTGGCGTTTCGATCCTGGAGACGAGCCCGCTCATGTTCACCGCGACCACGAGGTCGAATTCCCCCGCGTTGATCTTGCTCGATGCGATCTCCGCGAACGTCTCGGTCTCCCGAATCGACGACCGATACGTCCGATCAGGAAGAACGCGTCCCGAGAACCGACGAAGCCGCCTTGCGATCTGCTTCACGGAATTCCTTGCCGGCATCGCGGAAAAGCGAGGACGGCGAAGGCTTTTCGGCGTGCAGTTCAGGAGGACGTTTGCAGTGTCGCAGCCCGCCGACTCCAGCCCGGCGGACATGTTCCACGGCATGCCGGAAAGGGCAGCGCGGTCATCATTCCACCTCAAAAATGCCACACGGGGATTCGATTCTGGAACATTCATCACCTTCTCCTCCTGAACGAATTTTGGTGACCCTTTGAATGGTAACAAGCGATGTCGGATTTCGGCGGGCAGCGACGATTCGAAATACAGCGACAGCCGGGACTCTCACCAACGAAATCGTCGAAATCCATTCGTTGACGGTCTCGTCAATTCAAGCGAGCAGACGCATCGGCTCCTCGATCATCCCCTTCAGGGTGCCGAGATATCGGGCCGCCATCGCACCGTCGATCACGCGATGATCGAGGCTGAGCGTCGCCGCCATCTCCCAGCCGACCGCGAGCTGATGGTCTCGGACGACCGGTTGCTCGATCGCCGCGCCGCACGCGAGAATGGCGGAATTCGGCGGGTTGATGATCGCCGTGAAGTCGTCGACGCCGAACATGCCGAGGTTCGAGATGGTGAACGTCGAATCGGACATCTCCTCGGTCGAAAGGCCCTTGTCACGAGCCTTCACCGCGAGATGCTTGGACTCGGCGGAGATCATCCGGAGACTCTTGAGGTGCGCGTCGCGAATCGATGCGACCACCAGGCCTCCACCACGCTCCTCCGGCAGCGAGATCGCCACGCCGACGTTCACGCGGCCGTGCACCAGGATGCGATCACCGGCCCAACTCGCATTGAACATCGGATGCTCGGCCATCGAAAGGGCGCAGGCCCGGACGATGAAGTCGTTCACGCTGAGTTTGACGCCTTCGCCTGCGAGCTTCTCGTTCAGCGATCGACGCAGATCCATGAGCGCGTCCATCGAGAACCGCATCTTGACCTGATAGTGCGGAATCGTCGCCTTGCTCTCGACCAGCCGACGCGCGATCGTCTGTCGCATGCCGGACACGGCGACCTCGGTGCTTTCCAGCGCGGGAACCTCGTGTACCACCGACCCCGAGGTCGACACGAGCGACTGGGCCGGCTCGGTCGAGGCGGGTGTCGGAATCACGACCGGCGTGACGTCGCCGGTCGCACCCGCGACGTTCGCGCCCGCGGTCTCGATCGCCGCCAGCACATCACGCTTGATGATCCGCCCGCCAGGGCCGCTTCCCTCCAACGAGCGAAGTTCGATTCCATGTTCCTCGGCGAGCCGGCGGGCGACGGGACTGACCCGCATCCGACCCGCGTCGGCGGCAGATCCGGTCGCTGGCGGGATCGCCGCAGCGGCGGCGGAAGGAACGGGATCGGCGGGCGGCGTCGCCGCGGGGGCCGACGTTTCGGGGCCGCTCTCGATCGTCGCCGTGGGCGTCGCCGGGTCGCTCGCATCAAGCGCCTCGGGATCCTCACCCTCCTCGGCGATCATCGCGATCGGGGTTCCCACCGGCACCTGCGTGCCCTCGCCGACCAGGATCTTCGCGATCACGCCGTCGTCGTAGGCCTGCATCTCCATCGTCGCCTTGTCGGTCTCGATATCGGCGACGATCGCGCCGGAAGCGACTTCCTCGCCCTCCTTGACGTTCCACCGGATGATGGTTCCCTGCTCCATCGTGTCGGAGAGTCGAGGCATGGTGAGCGTGATGGACATGGTGTGCTTCTCGGCGGTTTCGTGACGCGGACGGACGAGGCGAGCGGTGACCGGGCAGGACGATCAGGCGACGTAGAGCGAGCTCCGAACCGCCTCGGCGATCCGTCTCGCGTTCGGCAGGTACTCCTGCTCGAGGTTCGACGCGTAAGGCGTCGGCACGTCGGCACTGTGGACCCGCATGACGTGATTGTCGAGATCATCGAAGCAATGCGCGTGCACCTGGGCCGCGATCTCGGAGCCGGGCGAGCCGAAGCTCCAGGACTGATCGACGACGACGCAGGCGTTCGTCCGGCGGACGCTCTCCACGATGGTGTCGATGTCCAGCGGGCGGATGGTCCGGCCGTCGATCACCTCGCAGGAGATTCCCTCCTTCGCGAGTTCCTCGGCGGCTTCGAGGCAGAAGTGGACCGGCCGTCCGAACGACACCAGCGTCACGTCGGTTCCGGGACGCCGGATGACCGCCTTGCCGAACGGAACGTAGTGGTCGCCTTCCGGCACGTGACCCTTCATCGCCAGCAGGCGTTCGCTCTCGAGCATGAACACCGGGTCGTCGTCCTGGATCGCGGTGGCGAGGAGGCCCTTCGCATCGTCGGGGAAGGCCGGGATGGCCATCTTGAGCCCGGGAACGTTCGAGAACAGCCCCTCGACGCACCACGAGTGAGTGGAGCCGAGCTGGCCTCCGGCGCCGTCGTTGCCACGGAAGACGATCGGACACCCGAACTGGCCCCCGCTCATGTAGAGCATCTTGGGGGCGTTGTTGAGGATCGGATCGGCGGCCACGAGGCTGAAGGACCAGCTCATGAACTCGACGATGGGACGGAGGCCGAGCATCGCGGAGCCGATCGCCATCCCGGCGAAGCCGCTCTCGGAGATCGGCGTGTCGATGATCCGACGCGGACCGAACTCCTCGAGCATCCCGCGGCTCACCTTGTAGGCGCCGTCGTACTGTGCGACTTCCTCGCCGAGCAGGTAGACCCGCGGGTCGCGGTGCATCTCCTGGGTCATCGCTTCGCGCAGGGCGTCGCGGAACTCGATCACGCGATCGCTCATCGGTTCTCCTCCGCATCGGTCACGATCTGGGGCATGCTGGTCCCGAGGTACGGTCCGAACCGCTCCACGTAGACGTCGGTGTGAAGTTCCT
>NYSY01000126.1 GCA_002683215.1 Planctomycetaceae bacterium | reverse complement strand
CTCGACGCCCTCGCCGAACTCGGCCACGAGAACGTCGGCGTCAACTTCGATCCTGCGAACATGATCCTCTACGGGATGGGCGATCCGGTCGATGCGATCCGGCTCCTGGCCGATCACGTGGTGCAGGTGCATGCGAAGGATGCGACACCCACCGAGACACCGGGGACCTGGGGCGGCGAGGTCCCGTTGGGTACCGGTGCGGTCGATTGGAACCGATTCCTCGAGGTGGTCGCGACGCTCGACGAATCCATCGACGTGGTGATCGAACGCGAAGCCGGCGATGCTCGAGAAGACGACATCCTCGCCGCACGTCGGCGATTGACGGGAACCTGAATCGATGCCCACCTACGAATACGCCATCATCAAGCCGGACGGCACCCTCGGCGAGCCCTTCGAGGTCTTCCAGTCGATGTCCGCGCCACACCTCAAGAAGCACCCGGAGACCGGCGAGCCGGTGAAGCGGCTGGTCTCCGCCCCGGGGCTGGCCCTCAACCACTCCGATGCCTCCGACAAGTCGAAGCTCAGCGACGCCAATCTCGATCGCCTCGGCTTCACGAAGTACAAGCGATCCGGCGACAACACCTGGGACAAGACCGCGGGCAAGGGCCCCGGTTCGATCAGCCGTGACTGACGCCGGAGACGTTGCCGAGCGCATCGCGTCGCTGCGTGATCTGCTCGATCGGGCGAATCGGGCGTACTACGTCGACGCGGATCCGATCATGTCGGATCTCGACTTCGACACCCGGCTCAAGGAACTGGAGGCGCTCGAGGACGCCAACCCCGATCTCGCCGACCCGGACAGCCCGACCCGGCGGGTCGGCGGCGAACCCGTGACGGGGTTCGAATCGGCCGCCCATGCCGTGCCGATGACCTCGATCGACAACACGTATTCGGTCGAGGATCTCCTGGCCTGGCACGATCGGGTGCGAAAGGGACTGGACGACCTCGAGGTCGAGGGCGTCGCGCTGGTGTGCGATCCCAAGATCGACGGTGTCGCCATCTCGCTTCGATACGAGGCGGGGCGGCTGGTCTCCGCCACCACCCGCGGTGACGGCACGACCGGTGACGTGATCACCGGAAACGTCCGGGCGATCCGGTCGATCCCCACCCGGCTCGCGGTCGACGATCCGCCCGCGGTGGTGGAGATCCGGGGGGAGATCGTGATGCCCAACGATTCCTTCGAGCGGGTGAATGCGGAGCGGGAGGCGGCGGGGGAACCGCTTTTCGCCAACGCGAGAAACTCCACCGCCGGGACGCTCAAGAGTCTCGATCCGAAGGTGACGGCCAGTCGTGGACTGCGGTTCATCGCACATGGTCGGGGCGAGACGATCGGCGTCGAGATCGGGACCTACTCCGGGTTCCTTGAACGGATCCGGGCCTGGGGCGTCCCGGCGAATGCCCATTCGAAGGCCTTTGAATCGATCGACGAGGTCGTCGCCCGGGTCGAGGCGTTCCGGGACGAGCGGGCGGAGATGGCCTACGGCGTCGACGGCATGGTGATCCGGGTCGACCGATTCGATCTCCAGGCCGAACTCGGTGCGACCGCCAAGGCGCCTCGCTGGGCCATCGCCTTCAAATATCCCGCGGAGCAGGCGACCACCACGCTGCTCGAGGTCGAGTGGCAGGTCGGAAAGGGCGGAACCCTCACCCCACGGGCCACCATGGAACCGGTGCACGTGGCCGGCACCACGGTCCGTCACGCCACGTTGCACAACATCGAGGAGATTCGTCGCAAGGATCTGCGGATCGGCGATCGGGTGGTGATCGAAAAGGCCGGCGAGATCATTCCCCAGGTGGTCGAGCCGATCCTCGCGGAGCGACCCGAGGGAACGCGATCGATCGAGCCGCCCGCCGCGTGTTCGGCGTGCGGCGGGGGGGTCGAGCAGGAGGGGCCCAAGCTCTTCTGCACCAGTCCCGAGTGTCCGGCCCAGTTCCGGGAGAAGCTGAAGTGGTTCGTCGGCCGCGATCAGATGGACGTCGACGGGCTCGGGGAGAAACTCGTCGACCAGCTCGTCGACGCCGACCTGGTGCACCACTTCGCCGACCTGTTCAGCCTCGAACGCGACGACCTGCTCGGGCTCGAGCGGATGGGCGAGAAATCGGCGGACAATCTCCTCAAGGGACTCGAGGTCGCCCGATCCCGCGGCCTCGCCCGCGTGCTGGCCGGGATGGGCATCCGTCACATCGGGGCGAGCGCCGCCAAGGTGCTGGCCCGGAGTTTTCCGGATGCGGAGGCGTTGATGGCGGCTTCGATCGAGACGCTCGAGGAGCTGCCGGATTTCGGTGAGATCACGGCGCGGAGCCTTCACGAGCATCTCGCCGCCGAGTCGACGCGGGACGCGTTCCGGCGACTGGCCGACGCCGGCGTCTCCCTGGTGAGCGAGCTTCATCGCGACCCCGACGACGAGCCGGAGCCCGTCGAGTCCCCGGTCTCGGGGAAGACCGTGGTGATCACGGGAACCTTCGA
Source organism: Planctomycetaceae bacterium (assembly GCA_002683215.1). Classification (GTDB taxonomy): domain Bacteria; phylum Planctomycetota; class Phycisphaerae; order Phycisphaerales; family SM1A02; genus UBA12014. Next base: position 17,413 of record NYSY01000126.1, on the reverse strand, counting down.
GGCGTTCGGGCGCAAGGAGCTCGCCGAACGCCTGGAAGCACTCGGCGCCACGGTGACCGGAAGCGTCTCGAAGAAGACGGACCTGGTGGTCGCGGGCGAGAAGGCGGGAAGCAAGTTGAAGAAGGCCGCGGATCTCGGGATCGAGACCTGGGACGAGGCCCGGCTCGTCACGGCGCTTCCCGCCCCCTGATCGGCCTCCTTCGTTCCTCGACGGATTTCCACCGGCTTCGGGGCGGGCGTTGGAGATACACTCCAAACCATGTCGCCGAGCGCCAATCCCATGGGCCAGGTCTACCTCGGATTCCGCAGCCTCCTCGTGAAGCTCGCGGTTTTCGTGGTGATGGCCGCGCTGCTCGCCTGGGCGATCGGCGGGACGCTCTGGCCGCGGACGGCGGTCGGCATCGTCGGGGCCGCGATCCTGGTCGATGGGCATTCGATCGCCCTCGTCGATCGCCTCAGATCCGACGGAACCCGGTCCCGGTTTGCCCTCGCCCTCCTCGACGAGGACGACGTGGTGATCGAATTCTGGCCTCCGGACGAAGCCGAGCAGGCGATCTGGAGCGAGGCGCTCTCGCCGGTCGCGAATCCGGCCGCGACCCGCGGGGCCGCGGCGTTCGGCGTCGATGGTCGATGGATGGTGGTCGAATTCGGCGGTTCCGGCCGGGACGGGCATCCGCTGCAATCGGAAAGTCCCGTCGTTCGTCCGGTCGACGGTCGGCTCGAGGCCGCCCGGATTCTCGATCAATTCGCGCGAACGGACGTCACGCCGTCGGTCGGCGCGGACGTGGATGCCACCGGCGAAGGCTCGTCCGCGGGCTGATCGGGGCCGAACTGCACGATGCCGCCCAGCCAGAGGCCCGCGAGCACCGCGGCCAGGGCGAGTCGATACCAGCCGAACACCGCGAGTCCGTGCTTCGCGAGGTAGCCCACGAGCCACTTGACGGCGAACGCGGCGGAGACGGTCGCGACCGCGATTCCGAGCAGAATCGGCACCGCGCCGAGCGAGGCGATCTCGTCACCGCTCTTCAGCGACTTGTAGACACATGCGCCGCCGAGGGTCGGCAGGCCGAGCAGGAACGAGAATTCCGCGGCCTGCTTCGGCCGCAGGCCGATGAACATCCCGCCGACGATGGTCATCATCGAGCGGCTGGTTCCGGGAATCATCGCGACGCACTGCAGCAGTCCGACCACCAGGGCCTGCTTCCAGCTCAGGTGCTCGATGTCGGTGAAGTCTCGCCCGCCTTCGCCTTCATGCTCCGCGCTTGCGAACACGCGGTCCTGCCAGCGTTTCATGCCGATCAGCAGCAGGCCACCGAGGGCCAGCGCGATGATCACGGGCCAGGGCTTGAAGAGGAACGCCTCGATGAGATCGTCGAGCAGGACGCCGAACACCGCGGCGGGCAGGAAGGCGACCACCAGATTCAGGAACAACTTCCGGCCGAGCACGTCCCGGCCGAGGAGGCCCTGGATCATCGACCAGACGCGGACCCGATAGAGCCCGATCACCGCGAGGATCGCACCGCCCTGGATCACGATGTTGAACGCATCGACGGCCGACTTGGTGGCGGCGTCGCGGTCGAGCCCGAGGAGGCTCGAGGTGATGATCAGGTGACCGGTCGAGGAGACCGGGAGGTACTCGGTGATGCCTTCGACCAGGCCGAGGATGATCGCGTCGAGGGGGGTCATGGCTTCCGATCGATTCCACAGGAGAAACACGGGTCCGCGGCTTGTCATCGGTTCGTCGACACCCACTGCTTGCGACTGATGGTCGGGATGCCCCGATCCGACGTTTCGGTCACCGATCCGGGGATCGGGACGTCGCACCACGGTCCGGCGGGGGTGATCATGCCGATTGCAGGGGTCATGCGGGGCGATCCGGCTGGAATGGTCCGACAACCCTTCAGTCGGGGTTGGTTCCACCCGATCTGCTTGACGGAGTCCGAATCGTCCATCCGGCGGTCAGGCTCCGCCGGAGGTCAAGCCCATGCAGGTCGCCGAACTCGTCAAGGATCGTTCCGCTCGCACCGATCGTGATCGCCGCCGGCATCGCCGCTACGCGGTCCGGCCGATGTACTCGTCCATTCGAATCCGCACTGAGAACGATCGCGTGCTCGACGGGCACATCCACGACCTCGCGGTCGGTGGCGTTCGATTCGAGTGCGACGAGCCGCTGCCCGAGAACGCCAGGGTTCAGTTCGAGATCGAGCTTCCCGGTGGTGCGGCGACCCTTCGCGGACGGGCGAGCATCATCCGCCTCGCGGACGAGGACGCTCGTACCGGCTCGGCCGTGCTCGCGGCCTCCTTCGACCGATTCGAGACCCGGATCGATTCGGCGACCCTCACGCGATATCTCGAACAGGGTTGTCTGCTTCGGGCCGCCTGAGCGGCGGCTGCCGAAATCAGTCCGACGCCAACTGCCCGACGACGGCTTCGGCGACCTGCTCGATCGAGCGGTCGCTGGTGTCGATCGTCGCCGTCGCGAGTCTCGCGAGCATCGGGCCGCGGGCCTTCTCCATCGCCGTCATCTCGTCGAGCGGATCGAGCGCGGTGAGCGCCGGACGGCCGGAATCATCGGCGATCCGGGCGACGAGGTCGTTCGTCGGCGCGCGGAGCAGGATGATGCGGGCCCGTCCCGCATCTCGTTCGGTCTCGAGTCGTTCGGTCGCGCCCGGCGCCGTCGGGGTTCCGCCGCCCAGGGCGATCACCGACGGGGCCGTCGAGGCGAGGGTCCGCTCCAGCGCGGTGGATTCGGCGGCACGCCAGGCCGTTTCACCGGCGGTTTCGAAACAGGTCTTCGCCGTCATCCCGCAGACCGCCTGAGTGACGTCGTCGAGGTCGATGAACGGACGCGAAAGCAGATCGGCCGCCGCTCGTCCGGCGGTGGTCTTGCCGGAGCCGCGAAGGCCGATCAGAATCAGGTGCATGGGACCGGGGCGATCAGTCAGATGGTGGTCAGTCGCTTGCGGCCGAGGGCGCGACGACGGTTGATGATCTTCCGGCCGGCCTTGGTCGACATGCGGGCGCGAAAGCCCATCTTGCGGACCTTCTTGATGCGGCTCGTCTTGCGGGGATAGTGCATCGCCATGGCGGACTCCGGAACCTTGGGGGGCGTGCGGAAGAGAACCGCCGACCCGATTGATCATCGAACACGGCGGGTGAGGCCCGCCGCAGGGGATCGCGGAAGGTAGCAGGAAGCACCGGTCCGGTCGACCCTTTCGGGGCCAAAATCCGACGGTGGCCTCGATTTCAGCCCCGAAACGACCGATCTCCGGGAAGTTCGGGTCTCACCACTTCGAAATCGGTGGGCCTCGGGATAGACTCGAACTAGTGTTCTTCGTTTCGCGCGTTTTCTCCCGCAGCCGGCCCGGACGGGTCTCGGCTCCCGGAGCAACCGCTCGACTCGCCTTCGCATGAATTGCCGAGCCCGCCCTGGAGAAGATCCTGGCGGGTGTGTCGACGGGACGATCCCCCATGGAACTGATGGACAGGTTGGCCGAAGCGGAACGCCGGATCGGCTATCGCTTTCGAGACCGTGAACTGCTCGCTCGCTCGCTTCGTCACGCATCCGCCGCGGACGACCGGCTCGACTCGAACGAACGCCTCGAGTTCCTGGGCGACGCGATCCTCGGGGTGGTGGTCTGCACGGAGCTGTTCGATCGCTTCCCCGATCTGCTCGAGGGCGAACTCACCAAGATCAAGTCCAACGTGGTGAGCCGACGCGTCTGCGCGGAGATCGCGGAGGAGCGAGGTCTCGGCGAGCTGCTCGATCTCGGCAAGGGCATGAACGGCCGGGGCGAGATGCCGTCATCACTCCATGCCGCGGTCCTCGAATCGGTGATCGGCGCGATCCATCTCGACGCGGGCTTCGAGCGGGCGAAGGCGTTCGTGCTCGAGTTGCTCGATCCGAGGATCGAGCACGCCGCGGAACTCGGTCACCAGCACAACTTCAAGTCGGTGCTGCAGCAGGTCTTCCAGCGCAAGGGGCTCGGAGCACCTTCCTACCTCGTGCTGGACGAACGCGGTCCGGACCACGCGAAGTGTTTCGAGGTCTGCGTCGCCGCCGGCGATCGGCGGTTCGAAGGCTGCTGGGGGCCGAACAAGAAGCAGGCCGAGCAGCAGGCGGCGCTCGCAGCGTTGCTTCATCTCGATCTCGCGGTCACCGACGGGGACGGGGACATCCGACTGGTCGATGCCTGCTGGAACGACGATCCGGTCTCCGAGCAGACTTCGGCCGATTCCGAAGTCACCGCGGGGTCCGAGGGGACGGGGGCTCCGACGAGGGCCGAGCAGGGGTCGACGTCCGAGACCTGAACCGCGACCGCGGCGTCTTCGCCAGGTCCGACCTTCGCGTTCGAGGGGCGTGGAGGGTGGTCAGGACGCCGGCTGTTCGTCGCTTCCCGGCTTCGGTGGCTTTCGAAAGTCGAGGTCCTCGATCCGCCCGAACACCGCGGTGGCGATGTTGGCGAGGTGGGACGCGATCCGCTTGAAGTACCGGGTCTGCATGGAACACGAGACCGCTTCCTGCGTGCTGATGGTGGAGCGATCGTCCAGCAGTTCGGTGGCGAGGGCCTCGCAGGCCGCCCTCACCGCGTCCGCGGCCTTGATCGCCACCTTCGCTTCCTTGGTGTCAGAGTTCCGGAAGGCGGTCCGGACGAGTTCGAAGATTTTCTCGATGTCATCGGGGATCGTGCGGATCCGCTCCTCGTACGCCGAAGGCGTGTGTTCGAGCCCTCCGTGCTCCGTCACCTCGTAGAGATTCTTGCAGTAGTCGCCGATTCGTTCCGCGTCCTTGGCGATGGACATGAGGGCGAGGCAGGCCGCGATGTCCGCGTTTCGATTCACGGAGAGGTGGGTCACGATGTTGCCGCGAAGGGACCGAAGCAGTCGGTTGATGTCCTGGTCCCGGGTGAACACCGCTTCGCGGACGTCGGCCGGCTCGCCGCCGGCGAGGACGCCGTGGACCTCGTGGAACATCCACTGGCCCGCGGTGAGCATCTCGTCGAACTCGCGGAACGCCTGATCGAGGGCGTCGCCGCCGCGAAGTGCTGCCAAAAGGGCTCCAAGCATGATGACGACTCCAGATTCGAATCAGTTGTAGATGAAGACTTCGGTGATCACGAGGCCGATCGCGGGCACAACCACGAACACGAGGGCCAGGAAGATGAACGCCCATTTCTTCGACCGGCTCGCCAGCGCACTGTAGGACTTGGAGATCCTGATCGGAATCTTCCGAAGCGGATACCAGATCAGGTTGTCCGAGCAGTTGAAGAGGACGTGGGCGATCGCGACGGTCACCGCGGCACTGGTGGGATTCGCGAGCGCCGCGATCAGTCCGGTCACGGTGGTGCCGATGTTGGCCCCGAGCATGAAGGGGAAGGCACGCTTCAACTTGACCGCGCCGGCACCGACGATCGGCACCATCAGGCTGGTGGTGACCGAACTCGACTGGACCGAGATCGTGGAGAAGATCCCCGAGATCCAGGCGACGAAGTCGTTTCGGAAGAAGACGGTCGAGAAGAGCCCTTCGAGCCGGCTCAGGACCGCGCCCTTGAGGTTCTTCACGAGGAACGCGAGCGCGAGGAACAGCAGGAGCAGGCCGAATACCGAGAGGAGGACGGAACTCGCGATCGAGCCGCCGCCGATCCACTCGGTCACCGACTGGAGGAAGCCGACCACCGGCTTCGTGATCATCTTGATCGGATTGGTCGGCTTGGTCACCTCGTCGAACCCGAGGGACCCCGCGATCACCCCGGCGGTGTTGGCCAGGATCCCCTGGCCGTTCTTGAACATCGTGCTGGTGATCCACTCGATCGGGAAGAGCGCCACGACCGTGAGGATGTTCGGGACCGCGTGCAGCAGGGCCGCCGAATAGGCCCGCCTGAACTGCCTCCGGATCCGCATCGTTCCGAGGGAGACGATGAGGCCGGTCACGCTGGTGCCGATGTTCGCGCCCATGACCGCGAAGACCGCGGTCTCGATGGGCATCTGGCCCGCCGCGACCATCGTGATGATCAGCGAGGTCGTGAACGACGAGCTCTGGACGATCGAGGTGACGAGCACCGCGCCGAAGAGGGCGAAGAGCGGATTCTGTCCCTGCGCGATGATCGTCTCGAGCCAGTCGGACTGTTTGCCGACCCCCTTGAGACCGGATCCCATCACGTTGATCGCACACAGGAACAGGTACAACGCCACGATCGCGAAGAACGCGTTGAAGAGCGGGAAGGATCGTCTTGGCGGCGACAGGGATGGGGTGGGCGTCATGGGTTCAAGCAGAGAGAGGGGGCGCTGGAACTCGGCGGGTGGATCGACGTCACTGGGGTCGGAAGGGTACCGGTTTTCGGGGATCATCCGCCAGTCCGACGTGCCGGGCCTCGATCAGGTCGGCCGTGTGGATTTCCTGACGATTCGCGAGCGGGCGGCAGCGGGGCTGTTGACGGCGGGATGTCGTCGCCCGGCGGCCGTTTGCGGTCCGCGATCGACGCCGATGGGATTGGCGGGGTTGTCGACGGCGTCGGGAAGTCGAGCCGGATCGCAGGATCAGACCGTGCCGACGAGCCAGCGGACCGCGAGCGTGGCGAGCCCGATGGCGAGGCCCGCGGCGAGCCCGAATCGGACGGCCTGGAATCCCTGTCGGAGTGCGGGCGTCCGGCTCGCGCCGAGGACGTCCAGGGGCCCGGTGATGTCCTCGATGGACTCGCCCCGGCGGGCACGGTCCTGCATCACGGCGATGACCAGGTTCGCGTCGAAATCGCGGAGGCCCGCGGTTCTGGCGAACCGGAGCAGCTCCGCACGCCGATCGGGCGAAAGGATGGCACCCTCCAACGCGTTCGCGACCCGGCTCGCGAAGGCGAGGTGGGGCGCGTTCGTGTCGAGGCCCGGCGCGGTGGACGCCAGCCGGTTCTCCAGGGCGATGCGACGACGTGCCGACTCGAGTTCCCGACGCGCACGCAGCCCCGCTTCGGCCCTGGCGCCGTCGGTGGGTTCCAATCGCAGGTTGGCGTGCATCGTCGACATGAATCGATCCCGGCGCGGTCGATCGGGAATCGCCGCCCCCGAACTACGCTCGGCGGGGGCGGGTTGTTCACTCGACCGTCCGGAGTCTAGATCGCGACCGCCGGGATCCAAGTCGGATCGTCGTCTCGTCCACAGGGGGATTCGGGATCGCCGTCATGCAATCGGCCTGTGACGATCGCGCGGATTCTGCGGGTGGGTCCGATCACGTCGCGCGGCCGGCTCCGCTCACGCGTTGCCGTGCCGCACCACCCGGCCCTCGACGAGATAGATGAGATTCCCGGCGATCGACACCGAGATGTCGCCGGTCCGTTCGAGCCGCTGCGCGATGGCGAGCAGTTCGATCGTCGCGTTGGTGGCGGTGGGGTCCCGCGGGATCTCCTCCCGCGCCCAGACCAGCATCGCCTTGTGGAGGCGATCGAGTTCGTCGTCGTCGGCGTTCACCTCCCGGGCCAGTGCGGCGTCGGTGTCCGCCACCGATCGCAGCGCCTTCGCGAAGACGGCCCGTACCGCCATGCACATCTCCGCCAGCGTCTCGGGGACCCGGACCGCGGCGGCGATCGCGATGGCGATCAGCAACGTGACGGTCTGCACCCCGAGCAGGGGGGCGGCGCTGTTTCGGAGAAGACTTCGTCCAGACTTGATCTTCAGTCCCTCATGGTGGCGGAGAACCGGTATCCGACGCCGCGGACCGTCTCGATGCAGGTCCCGAAGGATCCCAGTTTTCTTCGCAGTGCGGTGACGTGCACGTCGACGGTCCGCGTGGACAGGACGGTGGCTCGGCCGTGGACGGTCGCGATGATCTGATCTCGGGAGCGAACGAATCCCGGACGGGCGACGAGGTACCGAAGGATGCCGAACTCGGTCTGCGTGAGCACGATCTCTTCGCCGTCGATCCTCACCTCGTGGCGGTCGTTGTCGACGACGAGGCGATCATCGAGCACCGCGATCCGGTCGCCCGCGGAATCGTCGTGGTCCGCGAGGAAGGCGCTTCGACGCCGAAGGATGTTCGTGCATCGGGCGACGAGGACCTTCGGGCTGAAGGTTTTACCACGTAGTCGTCGGCCCCGATCTCGATGCCGGACACGATGTCCGCGTCCTCGGCCTTCGCCGTCACCATGATGATGGGGATATCCCTCGTCGCGACATCCGCCTTCAGCTTGCGGCACACGTCCATGCCGTCGACGTCCGGCAGCATGCGGTCGAGGACGAGGAGATCGGGGGGTGATCGGCGTATCGCGACGAGCGCATCCTGCCCCGAGTGCACGATCGAACACCTCATCCCCCCCTGCTCGAGGTGGAATTCGATGAGATCGGCGATCTCAGGTTCATCTTCGACGATCAGCACGCCGGCGGGCATGGAGCGGCCTCCTGAGGTGACAGGATGCCATTGTCGACGACGGCCCGGGATCCGTGGGTAAAAGGCTGGCGTGAAAAGCGTTCAGAATTCGTTAGGAAGATCGAGTCCGCACCATCGTCCAGCGGGGATCGCCGGCGTCCGACGTCCGGTCGAGGCTGGATCGGTGATCGGCAAACCATCGAACGCGAGCAGGCCGAGGATCGCCATCGCGGCGGCCTCCCGGGCCTGGGCGGGGACGCCGAGCGCGTCGGAAATGCAGACCGAGGCGTCCGTTCGGCCTTCGATCTCCGTGAACAGACGTCGATTCAGAACACCGCCGCCCGCCAGAACGAACTCGACGGGGCGTTGGATTCCGCGTTCTTCGCACCGGGTCTGGACGCAGTCGATCACGGCCGAGGCCACGGCACGGTGAAGGGTGGCGAGTCCGTCGGCCGGGGACCCCGCGGATCGGGCGACCTCGATCGCGAGGCTCCGGGTCTCGTCGCCGTCGCCGCCGCTTCGACCGGCGTGAAACAACTTCGAAATCGAGCCTTGCAGTCGATCGGCCGCCGGCTCGTCGGGCGTTCCGGTCATCGCCACCCCGCCATCGACGTCGAAGGGGGTCCCGAGCAATGCTTCGGCCGCGGCGTCGAGGAGGTGATTGCAAGGGCAGCAGTCGAAGCCTTCGACGCCGACGAAGATGCCGTCATCGGCGTCGGGCGGTTGGGGTAGCAGGGTGACGTTCACGAAGCCCCCGAGGTTGACGATGGCGAGCGTGCCTGCCGTCATTCGATGATCGCGGAAGAGCACCGCATCCGCCCGTGGGGTGATCGGAGCGCCGGCACCGCCTCCGGCGAGGTCCGCGCCGCGAAGGTCGTGGACGACGGGGCAGGCCGCGGCCCGGACGAGCGGCCAGGGGTCGAGCAGCTGGAGTGAGTCGGGGGGCGCGTGGGTCACGGTCTGGCCGTGTGCGGCGACGAGGGCGAGGGGGTGGTCCACCGCGCACCGGGCGAGGACTCGGGCGTGCAGCTCGCCGAAGCGCCGTGACAGCGAGGTGATGCCCGCCGCCGTCAGCGCTTCACCCCGGGCGAGGTCGAACAGCTCCGGTTGCAGATCACCGAGCGGTTCCTGCACGTGATCGACGATCTCCGCGGACAGGGACGTCCCGTAACCGCGGGTCTCGACCACCGCGGCATCGATGCCGTCGAGACTGGTCCCCGTCATGAAGCCGACGGCGTGTCGAGGTTCGGTCATTCGGCGAAATCCCGGGAGGGAGAGGGGATCGAACGCAGGGAACGCCGATACTCTAACGCCGGCCGGATGCATCCCGGAACCGACACCCACACGCCCTTTCAGGAAGCAGACTCGATGCTCAAGCGGATCCTTGTCACCGGCGGCGCCGGCTTTCTCGGTTCACACCTCTGCGATCGCCTCGTCGAGCAGGGGCACCAGGTGATCTGCCTCGACAATCTCTTCACGAGTCAGAAATCGAACATCCAGCATCTCATCGGTCGGCCGAACTTCGAGTTCGTGCGGCACGACGTCATCGATCCCTACAAGGTCGAGGTCGATCAGATCTACAACCTCGCCTGCCCGGCCGCACCGGGTCACTACCAGTACAACCCGATCAAGACGATCAAGACCTCGGTGATGGGCGCGATCAACATGCTCGGGCTCGCCAAGCGATTGAACGCGAGGATCCTCCAGGCCTCGACCAGCGAGGTGTACGGCGATCCCGAGATCCATCCCCAGCCCGAGTCGTACCGGGGCAGTGTGAATCCGATCGGCATCCGAGCCTGCTACGACGAGGGGAAGCGGGCCGCGGAAACGCTGATGTTCGACTACCACCGACAGAACAACGTCGACGTCCGGGTCGTGCGGATCTTCAACACCTACGGGCCGCGGATGCATCCCTACGACGGGCGGGTGGTCAGCAACTTCATTCGGCAGGCGCTGGCTGGAGAGCCGATCACGATCTACGGCGATGGCTCGCAGTCCCGCTCGTTCTGCTACTGCGACGACCTCCTCGATGCGATCATGGGCATGATGAACGGTCCCGATGGCTTCCACGGCCCGGTGAACATCGGCAATCCGGGCGAATTCACCATCCGCGAGCTCGCGGAGCTGGTGGTCGAGATCGCGGGGACCGGGGCCGAGATCGTGCAGGCCCGCCCGCTGCCGCAGGACGACCCCCTGCAGCGGCAGCCCGACATCACGCTCGCCCGGGAGAAGCTCGGGTGGGAGCCGAAGGTCGCACTTCGCGAGGGGCTCCAGCGGACCGTCGACTGGTTCCGGAACGCCGACCTCTCCCAGTACAAGCCGCCGACCCCGCACTATTGATCCACCTGCATCGCACCTCCGTATGAGATTGATCCCGGCGCCTGGTCGGCCGCGGCTTGAGCGCGCTTCGGCCGAAGGTGGTCTCCAACAAAGCCTGCATGTCTCGGCATCATCGAGGTGGGCTCACGCCATGTGCCTGGGGTGACGTCTTAAGTGCATGTTGATAAACAGCTTGCGCAAAACGGGGGCCGCCTCGCCATTCAACCGAGCAGGCAGGTCTGGATCTTCCCGCGGCGGATCGCTTTCAAGAATGTGCGTTTTCACGCCTTGACAGGCCGTGAACGGGCATCGACACTGCAATTCCGAACAAAGACCGAACGGAATTCGGGCTGATTTCCGATGATGTTCGGTCAGCGTTCGGTATCCAGCGTGTGCTTCACCCGGCAACGATCCATGACGACCACCCACCCCTCATGCCTGGCCGCTACGAACCGATCCCCGGTCTCCCCGGGGGCCGATCGGCATCTGCAGCATCGGTCGGGAGAATCCGCCGATTGCGGAAACAGTGGTCGAGTGGCTTCTAGGATCCGAAGGCGTCGGATCGCCCGGGCCTCCAGGCGGGGTGCGAGATCACCATGAGCCACCTGATCCAGCGGAGATCGGGTGGATTCAGCGAGGAACCGGACGACGACGCCGAACCGGATTCCGACTCACCCGCATCAGAATCCCACGACCCACCATCCCGAAATTCAATCCCCCGAACCTCACGACTCGACAAGAACCCGGATCACCGACGGATCGATCCGACCATCGCAACGGAAGGCGAAGACAACATGCCCAAGGCAACCCTTGAGACCCCCGGACAGACGACCACCGACAAGGCGCCCACCAACGGCACCGGCAAGAAGAAGAGCACCAAGGCGGCGACCCAGGTCGAGCAGAAGCCGGGTACGGACAAGTCCGCCATGGATCCGGGTCGCAAGCAGGCGCTTGATCGTGCGCTGGCGCAGATCGAGAAGGCGCACGGCAAGGGATCGATCATGACCCTCGACGGTGACCGGCTCGCCGGCATCAAGTGCATCTCGACGGGAGCCCTCAGTCTCGACCTCGCCCTCGGCGGCCGGGGGCTTCCCGAAGGCCGTGTGGTCGAGGTGTTCGGGCCGGAATCCTCCGGCAAGACGACGCTCGCCCTGACCGTTGCGGCGCACGTACAGCGTGAGGGAGGCGTCGCGGCGTTCATCGACGCCGAGCACGCCCTCGATCCGACCTGGGCGAAGAAGCTCGGCGTGAACATCGACGAGATGCTGCTCAGTCAGCCCGACACCGGTGAACAGGCGCTCGAGATCTGCGAGATGCTGGTTCGATCCAACGCCGTCAACATCATCGTGATCGACTCCGTGGCGGCGCTGATCCCCCGGGCGGAAATCGAAGGCGAGATGGGTGATTCGCACGTCGGTCTGCAGGCTCGGCTGATGAGCCAGGCCCTGCGAAAGCTCACCGGCGCCATCGCCAAGAGCGATTGCATCGTCCTCTTCATCAACCAGCTTCGCGAGAAGATCGGGGTGATGTTCGGCAGCCCCGAGACGACCACCGGCGGCCGTGCCCTCAAGTTCTACTCTTCGGTCCGGATCGACATTCGTCGAATCGGCGCGATCAAGGACGGCGAGAACAACGTCGGCAACCGGGTCCGGGCGAAGGTCGTGAAGAACAAGGTGGCTCCGCCGTTCCGGCTCGCCGAGTTCGACATCATGTTCAACGAAGGCATCAGTACGTCGGGCGATCTGCTCGATCTCGCGGTCGCCGATGGGATCGCCCAGAAGGCGGGCGCCTGGTTCAGCTACGGCGAGATCAGGCTGGGGCAGGGGCGCGAGAACTCGAAGCAGTTCCTCCGCGACAACCCCGATCTGTTCGTCGAGATGCGGGCGAAGGTCCTCGAGAGCCGGCTCGGCCCGGTGGTGCCGGCCGATGAAACCACCGAGGCCGACTCGGGCAAGTGATGACGGCGTCGTTCGGCCCGGTCGATGGGTCCTCCGGTGTGTCTGAATCGATCCCGAGCAATGATCTCAACCACACCCCTCCGTACGGAAGTACGGGGGGGTGTTTTCCAGCGTCGCACAGCGGCTTTTCCGGCGACAGGGCATCGGGCAGATGGTTCGAGATGTTGACGCATTCGCGGAATCGGATACCCTGCGACGTTCCTCGCGAGCGAGGATTCCACCCAGGCCCGGCGGGTGTGGCGGAATTGGCAGACGCGCTAGATTCAGGTTCTAGTGGGAGTAAAATCCCGTGGAGGTTCGAGCCCTCTCACCCGCATTCACGAGCACGCCCGGTCCATCGAAGGACCGGGCGTTTTCAATGAAATCGTTGGAGGCGACGGGCCCGGTGCAGCACCGACCACGGCGAGGCCTGATCAACCGGCGCTTCGCGCATCACGGCCGTCGATCGAGTCCTTGGAAACCGAGGAATCCGCGTCGCGGTCGTCGAACGCGCCCGCGGCATGCAGGTATTCGATCCGCTCGATCCAACCCCGCGGAATCTTGGTGATTCCACCCATCTGGTCCGTGGTCATCGTGTCGGTGACCGCGATCTGTTCCTCGTCGGCATGAACCAGCAGGCCGATGGTGTGCACCGTGGTCAAGGGACGCCGCGCGAACTCCAGCATCTCCTCGCAGTCCTCCCAGCCTGGACCGCCCTGGCTCTCCGCGTCCTTCCAGCGGATCGAGACCATCGCGTGCGGGTGTCCGGTGCCGACCTGGCCGGTCCGATCGACGTCGGCTCGGGAAGTGGCATCGACCTCGGCCGATGCGCGGTTTCCGGGGAGTCGGTGAGGTCCCTGATCGATCGATTCTCGCGGCGTCATGTTCGGTCCTTTCCACGCGTCCCTGGTCGTGACTCCGTGGCCACGATCGCGGCCACCTCTCTGGTCAACGGCTCGATTCGACAGGCGGTTCGATCGAACATCGGCACCGATCCCGAACGATGGTTCTCGGACCTGCTGGCGAACGCGACGGGGCGTCGACGTCCCGGAAAAAAAGTCGTTGGTCTGGTGCCCGGCCCGCTGGATCGATGCTGATCGCCTTCGATCAATCCCCCGGGGGCAGGCCTTCCGCAGGTGCCTTGCAGAAATCATCGATGTCGGTGATTCGAATCATCGCGGCGTCCGCGGCCCGGCGGATGGGGAGGGCCGGGCCGAGCTCCAGCGTTCCAAGCAGGCGTCCCGCCTCCGCCGGGCGGTCCCTGACCTCGGCCAGGCGGTCTTGAAATGCGGCACGAGCGTCGCGCGGACCGGCTGCGGTCGAAGGTTCGGAGTCCGCGAGGCCGCGATAGGGAAGCAGGTCGCCGAGGTTCGCGAACGGATCCGTCGGGGCTGCCTCGGGGGGAGGCGTCGACTCCGGCGTCGCGATCATGCGGTCGTCCGCGATGGCGAAGATCGAATAGAGCCGCCCGGGTGGAATCTCCGCGAGCGACGCCGTCGCCGCGTCCGCCGCGTCCCCGCGCAGATCTCGGAGTCGCGCCGCGGTGAACCGGGCCGCATCCAGTCGCGCCGCGGTGGATGCATCCAATCCGTCGAGTCGGGGGAGTTTCGCGGCGGCGTCCGCGATCAGCATGCGGAGGACCGGATCGAGTCGCATGGCCTGTGCATCGCTGCCGGCCAGGAGGTCGGCGATGTCCTCGAGCACGGCGGCGGCGAGTCGGACTCGTGCGATTCCCGGATCCCGGATCAGATGGGCCGCAAGCGAGATGGTGACCGCGATCTCGTTCGCGGCGAGAAATCGTTCGTCCTCGGGCGTCGAATCGCCATCACCATCGACCGGCATCGAGGTGGCTCGCCGCAGCCGATCGGCGGCATCGGCGAGAAAGCCCCTGGCCGCGGCGCGAACCGCCCCGAGGCGGGCGGCCGTTTCGGACTGCGGGCCGCGCCGGCCGTCGAAGTCGGCCCCCACGATCGCCGCGGCGTCGAGCCCGAGCGTCAGTTGATTCGAGGCCATCGGGCCGAACGCGTCGCGCCAGGCCGTCGCTGGCGAGTCGGCATCGTGCGGGTCGAGACCCGCGCGATCGAGGCGTGTCGGGTCCTCGAGCAGCGCCAGCCCGATCTGCTGGACTTCGTCCGGGAGCGTGAGCATGCTCCGTCCGATCTGGGCCCAGAGAATGGCGGCGTTTCGAATCTGGTCCGGCGAGATTCGGCCCGACGCGACCGCGTCGAGACCGCGGATCCGATCGTCGAGGGCTCGTTCGACGCGGAGCCTCGCTCGGGCGATCTGGGTCATCGATGGAATCAGCATTCTGAGGGCCTCGGGAAGGTCCGACGCCGCGAGTTCCCGCTCGAGAGCGGCGAGGGTGTCGATTCCGCGATCCCGATCGGGGTCGTCGAACGCGAGCTGGATCCGGTCGAACACGCCAGTCATCCGGTCTCGAAGCTCGTCGCCGGCATCGGGGAGTCGGGTGAACGACTCGATGAACTCATCCCCGAACGCGTCGCGATAGAGCTCGAGATCCGCCTCGACCGGAGGCGCCCCGTTCTTGCCGAGGATGGCGTCGATCGACTGCATGAACAGGAGGCGTTCCCCGTCCACGCACGCACCGAAGTGGAAGGGATCCTCCCCCTCGCGCAGCGAAGCGAGGCTGTCCAGCAGGTTCGCGGCGGTCTCGACGTTGATCAGGCCGTTCGCGATCGCGAGTTCCATCGTCTGGTCGGATCGCCGGTACATCGCCGCGCCGACGAGCGATCCGAGGGCGGTGCCATCCTGGCCGGAATGGGCCGAGATCTCGTTGGAGGTACCGAGCCACTCGACCGCGGCGTCCACGTCGCCCGCGATCGTGGCGCGTCGGGCGAGGTGCGAGCTGACTCGGGAGATCTCCCGCATCGGCTTGAGATGCGGGAGCAGGACCATGAACCCATCGCTGAGATCGATTCCCGCGTCGAATCGCGGGGTGCCTCGCAGATCTCGAATGAGTGGCGCGATCGACTCCGCCTTCTCGAAGTACCGGCGGGCCGCACCGCGAGGCGCTTCCAATGGTCCATCCTGCCACTCGAAGATCGCGTCGTACTCGTCATCCGTGAAGAAGCCGGGAGACCGGGCCCCCTCCGGATCGTCCCAGTTCGGGCTGATGACGTCGAAGAGCCTTCGCCAGGCGTCATAGGCGTTCTCGTCCTGCGCGGTCGCGGTCGGGGCCACGATCGACGCGACGACGACCAGGGACGCGACGACCGACCCGAGTCTCGTTGCCATCGCGAATCGAAGCGATCGGAAAGGTGCGTTGGGCATCATCGAAGCCTCCGTCCAAATCGTCGGATCCGATCACGCCGCCGCGGGCTGGTGGGATCCGGATCGGCCATGATTCAATCATGATTCAATGATTCCATCATCCGTGGAATCGCGAACATCGGTTTCCGGTGTCCGCTCACCAGCCCGCGGGTCGGCCACCCTTCCGCGGGTCGCTGGCCGGTTCGAGTCCGTCCTCGTGCACCACGATCGCCTGGACCACGCCCACCCCGCCGATCTCCTTCACGGTGTGACCGGTCGCCTCCAGTCCGGGTCGGAGTTCGAGGAGCCCGGCTTCGAGTCGCAGCGTGTCGGGGTTCCATTGATGATGGAGGCGTGACGCGTTCACGGCGTCGGTCGCGGATCGACCGCCCTGCAGCACTTCGAGGATCACCTGCAGCGTGCCGGTGATGATTCGCGGGCCACCGCTCGCCCCTGCGGTCATGGTGGTGCGACCGTCCTTGACCAGGATGGTCGGTGACATGCTCGAGAGCGGTCGCTTGCCGGGTTCGGGGAGATTCCGATCCGACTGGCGAAGCCCGAAGAGGTTGGCCTCCCCGGGAATGGTTGTGAAGTCGTTCATCTCGTTGTTGAGGACGACTCCAAGGCGGGGGACGGCCAGAAGCGAGCCGAAGCTGCCGTTGATGGTCTGGGTGCAGGCGACGGTCATCCCCTCGGCGTCGATCACGCTGAAGTGACTCGTCCCGGCGTCGCGGAGCAGGTCCGCGGTGGGGCCCGCGTCGATCACGCCGCAGGCTTCGACGGGCATCACGGCATCGAGTTCGATCCGGTCCGCGGCGATCTCGACCGCGGTGGGATCGAGCAGGGCGTCCACCGGAACTTCCACGAAGTCCGCGTCGGCGAGATGCCGGGCCCGATCGGCGAACGCATGGCGCATCGACTCGGTGAGCAGGTGTGAATACGCGACCGAACCGGGGGCGGGATCACCGGCGGACGGAAGTCGGTGGCGCATCATCGAGAGCACCTGCGCGATCGCGATCCCACCGGAACTCGGCGGCGGCATCAGGATCGCATCGTGGCCGTCGAAGGCGTTTCGGATGATCAGCGGGGGCCGCCAGGCGACGCGGTAGTCCCGCAGGTCCGTCGGCTGAAGGACGCCGTCGTAGGCGCGATCGACGCCGGCCACCAGATCCGCGGCGCCCTCGGGGCCGGCCCACGCGTCGAGACCTTCGCGGCCGAAGCGTTCCAGAAAGTTCGCGAGTTCAGGTTGTCGGATCACGTCACCGATTTCGAGCTCGCCGCCGCCGCAGAGCCGGTTCCAGACCCAGCGGCTGGTGGGACGGAGGTCGGGGTGTCGCGCCCGCGTTCGCCGCACCGCGTCGACGGCCGCGAGGTGATTGGCGTCCGCGCGGAATCCATCCCGGGCCGCCCGCGCCGCGGGTTCGACGAGACGGGGCAACGGAAGCGAGCCGAATCGATCGTGGGCGGCGACCATTCCGGGAAGTTGTCCGGGAACCGCGACGGCGCGGCCACCGAAGCGACTCGGGTCGTATCCGCT
>NYSY01000125.1 GCA_002683215.1 Planctomycetaceae bacterium | reverse complement strand
TCCTGCAGCTTCACCGAACCCCTCGACGACCTCGTGACGCTCGGCCTGCTCGACGCGGCTGGAACGTCCACGCTCGAATCCACTGATGACGGAGATGGCTCGAAGTGACTGAACGAATGCGAACCTGGGTCGAATCCGCGACGGATCCCGACGGTGACTTCCCGATCGAGAACCTGCCGTTCGGCGTGTTCGAACGCGAGGAATCCGAGGCGCCGCGGATCGGCGTCGCGATCGGCGATCGCGTGCTCGACATCCGCGAGGCGATCGTGCACGGCATGCTGCCGGACGTCAGCGGCGAAGTCGGACGAACCCTCGAAGCGACGACGCTCAACGCCTTCGCCGGTCTCGGTCGTCCGGGCTCGGGCATGGTGCGGACGGCGCTGCAGCGTCTGTTCGCGGCCGACGAGAGCATGCTTCGGGATTCCGCCGAACAGGACCGCATCCTGATTCCCGCCAGCGAGGTCGAACTCGGGCTGCCGTTCTCGATCGGCGACTACACCGACTTCTACGCGAGCAAGCACCACGCGAGCAACGTCGGCCGCATGTTCCGGCCCGATGGCGATCCGTTGCTCCCGAACTGGAAGCATCTTCCGGTCGGGTATCACGGGCGGGCCAGTTCGATCGTCGAAAGCGGGCGGCCGATCCGCCGTCCCAACGGGCAGACCGTCGGCCCGGACGGGCCGCCGCCGAAGCACGGCCCGGTCCGCCTGCTCGACTACGAGCTGGAGGTCGGGTTCTTCCTCGGTCAGCGAAGCGAACTCGGGACGCCGATTCCGATCGAGCAGGCGCTGCAGCACGTCTTCGGGCTGGTGCTGGTCAACGACTGGTCGGCTCGGGACGTTCAGAAGTGGGAGTACCAGCCGCTCGGGCCGTTCAACGCGAAGAACTTCGCGACCACGATCTCGCCGTGGGTGGTCACCCTCGAGGCGCTGCAGCCGTTCACCGAACCCGGGCCGCCGCGCGACGCGGACGATCCGGAGAACCTCCCGTACCTCACCTCCGATGCCGATGTGACGATCGACCTGAAGCTCGAAGTCGCGATCCGATCGGCCGAAATGCGGGCCCGGAACCTCCCGGCGTCGCGGGTCAGCATCGGCAACTACCGCGACATGTACTGGACGATCGCCCAGATGGTCGCCCACCACACCTCGACCGGCTGCGACATGCGTTCCGGCGACCTGATGGCGTCCGGCACGGTGAGCGGGCCCGAGGAGGAGAGCCGGGGCTGCCTGCTGGAACGAACCTGGCGGGGCCAGAACCCGGTTCCGCTCGCCGACGGCACCGAACGGAAGTTCCTGCAGGACGGCGACGAGGTGGTCATTCGCGGATGGTGTTCGAAGGGCGACCTTCGGATCGGATTCGGTTCCTGCGCAGGGCTGGTGACGCCCGCGCTGGGTTGAGCCGTCCGGCCGGCCATCGGGGTCATCCGGTCATCGGGCCAGTGCGTCGAGCGACGCCCGAGGCAACTCGATCACCTGACCGACCCGGAGCCCGAGCCGGGTGAGGTCGCCGGGCGGGATCTCGAGCGCGTACTTCGCAGGCCGGCGGCTCGAGTACCGCTTGAGACGCCGCTCGTACATGTCTCGGTATTCATTCGCCCGCCGCGGTGCTTCGCGCTTCATGCGGTGGATGGCGACGATCCGGCCGGTGCGATCCAGGAACGCGGTGTCCATGTCGATCAGGCAGTCGAACATCCAGTAGCTTCGGACCGCGACATCGGGGTGGACGAAGAGCATGCCGGTGCGCTTGAGCAGCCGGTTGCGTCCACCGAGCCCGCGGCGGCGGCTGGTGTCGTCGGCGGCGACCTCCACCTCGAATCGTTCGTCGGCGACCCGGATCGGGATCACCGGCAGGTTGGCCGGGCTTCGGCGGAGGATCTGGAAGGGGATGGGTCCGCCCGCGTCGGCTTCGTCGGCCGGGGGGGGCGGTGGCGGAGCGGGCGATGCAGGGGGGTCGTCGACGCGGGCCGTGACGCTCGTGGTCATGGCGGTGGACACGACGATGGTGAGGAGGACGGCGAGGATGATCGACGTGCCGCGGGGCCGGTCGTTCACGCCTTCCCGCCGATCGACTTGCGGCTTCGTCCCTTGGCGGTGCCGTTTCGAGAGACGGGGGCGCCATCCGGTCCGTGGGTCCCGCCGGGCGTGGGGTTCACGGCCTCCTCCCAGCTCGCGGGATAGGCGGGATCGTCGAGATCGAGCGCCGCGGCGGTCATGAAGAGCGGCCGGAAGGTGTCGCACATCACCGCGAGTTCGTCGGTGTAGGTCGCCCCGATCGACTTCTCGACGGTGCCGGGGTGCGGGCCGTGCGGGATCCCCTGCGGGTGGACGGAGATCGATTCCTCCGCGATGCCTCGGCGTGCCTTGTAGTTCCCCTCGACGTAGTAGAGGACCTCGTCCGAGTCGAGGTTCGAGTGGTTGTACGGCACCGGGATCGCGCCTTCGTTCCAGTCGAGCATGCGGGGGCAGAAGGAGCAGATCACGAAGTTGCGACCCTCGAAGGTCTGATGCACCGGCGGAGGCTGATGGAGCTTGCCGGTGATCGGCGCGAAGTCGTCGACGTTGAAGCAGTAGGGGTAGTAGCAGCCGTCCCAGCCGACCACGTCGAGGGGATGGTGCGGGTAGTCGTAGGCGTGGACGCAGTCGCGGGCCTTGATCCGCACCTCGAACGTCCCGGCCTCGTCGAAGGTGAGCGGGAGTTCGGGAAGCCGGAGATCACGCTCGCAGTAGGGGGCGTGTTCGAGGAACTGGCTCGTGGTCTTCGAGAGGTATCGCGGCGGGGGCAGGATGTGGGAGCCGTTCGCGGTCTCGAAGACGATGAACTTCGGATTCGGATCGCCTTCGCCCGGCTCGTCGAAGATCATCCGGTAGATGGTCCCCTTCGGAATCACCACGTAATCCTTCGGTCCGAACTCGAGCGTGCCGAACTGCGTGTGGATGACACCGCGGCCGTGATGGACGAAGACGCACTCGTCGCCCTGGCCGTTCTTGAAGTGGTAGTCCATCGGTTCCTCGGGCACGCAGATGGACATCTCGACGTCGGCGTTGCCCATCACCACCACCCGGCCGGTGATCGGGTCGCCCTTCGGGGGCATGGTCGAGGAGACCAGGTGCCGCATCCGCATCGTGTCGACCTCGACGTACTCCGGCTTGGTGCCGTAGAGCGCCTTCCAGCCG
Organism: Planctomycetaceae bacterium; assembly: GCA_002683215.1. GTDB lineage: Bacteria > Planctomycetota > Phycisphaerae > Phycisphaerales > SM1A02 > UBA12014. The sequence goes on along the minus strand of NYSY01000125.1, from coordinate 2,903 downwards.
GTGACCTGGGTCGGGGGGTGGATGTGGTACATCGTCGAGGTGGGGCCGACGAAGCCTTCGGTGCCGAAGACCTCCTCCGCGTAGAGGCCGCCGTCGGGGCGGCGGACCGCGACGTGTCGCTTGCGAGGTAGTTGACCGAGTTTCGTGTAGTACGGCATGCGGTGGATCCCGGGGGGAATCGGCGGGCCGGCACCGGCCGCCCGTCATTTCGAATGGCTGCAGGGAAGGAACGGGCCCCTGCGAAACGGACCGGCCCCATTCTACCCGTGAGCGGCGTTTCTAGACGATACTGAAATCGTCGATTCGGACCAGTCCGTGCGGGCTTGTTCCCCGGCGGAGCGGCATCGAAATGCGGTACCGTGCCCGGATTCGATCCTTCTGGAGCAGCCCCATGTCCCTCCGCTTCCCCATCGCTTCCATTCAAGACAGCCCCGAAGGCGCGCAGGTCCCGATCGAGTCGGTTCCGGTCGACGGCGCCGTTCCGACCGATGACCACGTCGCGGACCAGAACGCCTTCCTGCTGATCGCATTCCCGGTCATCATGCTCTTCGCGGGGGCGATCCTGCACCTCGCGAAGCGCCGACCCGCCAGTGCCGCGGAAACCTGCATGGCGCCGGGTGAGAAGGGCGGCCTGATCCTCATGGGGATCGGTGCGCTGCTCACGGGTCTCATGTTCGTCTACATCATGGTGGCCTGACCGCCACCGGGGAAATCACTCGAATGATCCGTCTCGTCAATCTCTTCGGCCTGCTGCTGATCGGTCTCGGACTGCTCGCGTACTTCGGGTTCGCCGATGCGGCGGAGCGGAGCTGGACCGCGCTCATTCCGGCCTTCGCGGGCGTGCCGCTCCTGGTCTGTGGCTGGATCGGACGCCGTGAGGGCGCCCGGAAGCATGCGATGCACGCCGCGATGGTGGTCGCGCTTCTCGGGGTGATCCTGCCGCTCGGTCGGCTGATCCCGGTCTCGATCAAGAACGGTTTCGTCTTCGATTCCAAGTCGGGCACGATGATCGCGATGTCCGTGCTCAGCCTCGTGCTGCTCGTGCTCGGCGTCCGGTCGTTCATCGCGGCCCGGCGAAAGTCGGAGACGGGATGAGCGAGATCGAGCCGACGATCGTCTTCGAGAACGATGAATTCCTGGTCCTCGACAAACCGAGCGGGTGGCACTCGGTCGCGGGCAAGGGCGACGCCCTCGGTGAACGCAGCGTCGAAGCGTGGCTCCGCGCCCGCGATCCCGAGGCGGAACATCTTCCCGAGGCCGGGCTGATTCACCGACTCGACCGAGGCACCAGCGGTTGCCTCGTGGTCGCGAGGACCTTCGAGGCGAGCGAGGTCCTTCAGGAGCAGCTTCGGGACGGCCGAATCGACAAGCGGTACCTCGCGGTCACCGAAGGTCGGCTTCCGAATCGCAAGGGTGAGTTCCAGCTCCACTTCAACAGCCGGTACAAGGGCTCGAAGAAGGTCAAGGTCACCCGACTGGGCGACCACACGGTGCGGGGCCGATGCCGCTGGTGGAAGCTCGAGGACTTCGATCCGGGACCGCGTCGAACCGTCCTCGAGGTGGATCTCATGGGACGCGGCCGTCGCCACCAGATCCGATCGGGGCTCGCCTTTCTCAGAGCGCCACTGGTCGGCGACACGCTCTACGGCGGGCCGGAGGCCGATCGCGTGATGCTCCACGCCTGGTGGGTGTCGATCGAAGGCCGGCGATTCGAAACCAGGATTCCCGCCGAGTTCGGCCCCCCGTCCGAACCGGACGAGGATTGACGCTCACCGGCCGGTGTCCACGAACCGCTTCAGCCGCTCGATGAGCTCCGGAGACGCCGTGGTGGAGATCTTCGGGGGCCGCTCGAGGTTCGCAAGGTGATCGAGCTTCTTCGCGATCTCCGATTCATCCATGGCGACCTCGATCCCGGGCCGGGTCGCGAGTTGTTTCGACGTCGCGATCTGATGGTCGTTTCGAGTCTCGTTGCGGGCCGCGTGCCGCGGCATGACGAGGATCGGTTTTCCGTACTGCAGGGCGGTCAGGATCGACCCCATGCCGGCGTGGGCCACGAGCACGGAGCACCCCTCGACCCGTTCCTTGAATTCCGAAGGTTCCATGAACTCGGTGTAGGGCATGTTCGCGGGTTCGAATTCGCTGGGGCCGATCTGTGCGAAGAGTGCGGTGTCGGGATGCGCCCCGGCCCACAAGTCGACTGCTTCGATCAGCCGATCGAAGGCCATCTGGTATCCAACCGTCACGAAGATCAAAGGACGCTCCCTGCGTGTTCGACGCCTTCGGCTTCGGCGACGTGTGGCCATTGCGAGAGAACGATCGTCGCATGGGCTCGAATCTGGTTTCCGGACATCGAAAGTTGCTCGGCATTCGCGATCGAGTCGACCCAGCAGGTCTTCGCGCCGATCCATTTTCCGAATCGGATGGCGAAGTATCCGGGCGCGGCACCCGTCGAGATGACCACGTCCGGGCGGACCGAGATGACGATCCAGAACATCTTCGCCGCCATCAGCAGCAGTCTGAACTTGTTCCACAGGGTCGCATCGGGCACGACCCGGAAATCCTCGCCTGGAACGTCTTCGGCGTAGGTGGGACGAACCGTGACGTACGTCACGCGGGCCCCTTCGAAGGCGGGGCGAAGCCTCATCAGCTGCACCCAGTGTCCGCCGCCCGAGGCGGCGGCGAGGATTCGTCGATCACTTCGATTCTCAAGTGTCATCAGGCGGTTCTCGGTGGTGATTCAGGGACTGGAATCAGTTTCCACGCTCGTCGGCGAGCCAGATCGATGAGCGCTTCAGTGAGCTCGATCACGAACTGGTCTCGGGCTTCTCCGTCGGTAACCGTGCGTTCGTTGTCGTGCATGAGGACCACGCCGCCTCCATCCGCATCGATCCGCCGCACCACGT
>NYSY01000124.1 GCA_002683215.1 Planctomycetaceae bacterium | reverse complement strand
CGAAAAAGCGGTTCGTTCAGAACCGCCGGGCGGGGGTGGCTCGGGGGGAGGCAAGGGGGTGGCAAGGGGGTGGCAAGGGGGTGGCAAGGGGGTGGAATTCCCCGGCTCGGTTCGAATTCGGGGGGTCAGGCCTCGAGATCGAGGTGCCGGCCAATCTCGACTCCGGTCGCCGCTTCGATCCGATCCGCCTGGCTCGTATAGAGGTGCAGGGGTCCGGCCGAGGGGGGCGTCGGTCGAGGGTTCGGTGCGACCTTCGGATCACCGTCGAATCCGACGCCACGGTTGACGTCGCTTCGCACGGTTCCAGCCACGAGACTTCGCATGCCGGCCGGCGGCGTGGAGCGGATGTCCACGACATCGACGGTTCCTGCGGCTCGAAGCGTCGCGGGGTCCGCGGTCGGCTTCACGGGCGTCGGGCGTCCGAGGCCGTAGGCGGCGGCGGCATTGATCGGGATGGGTCCTCGGACGTTCATCGTGAAGGAGTATACGAAGCCGTCGCCGGCTCGTTCGCGTCCGTTCGAGTTATCGAAGGATCGGTGCCGGTCGACCGGGCGGATCGCCGTTCTTGGCCGTTCACGGCCTGCCGGGGGGCGGGTTTTCCTTCGGTCCCGACGGGGTGTCGTCGTCCCGGCCGGCCGAGTCCCCGGTTGCGAGGTGTCCGAATCCCACGGCGTCGGTCTGGAGCGGGCGATACGAGCGGGGAACCAGTCGTGGATCGACTTCGGTCACCTGTGGTTCCGCGCCTTCGGGAAATTCGCCGAGCCACTGCAGTGCCGTCGGCATCGTGGCGGCCCACCAGAGATTGGGGCCGAGGGCGAGCGAGGCATCGGGTTGATCGTCGATGAAGAGTCGCGCGAGACCGTTCACCTTCCAGGTCACGAGATTTCCGCTCGCTCGGATGTTCGTCGCGGAATTCCATCGCTCGCCCGGCCGTCGCAGCTCGAACACCGCAGCGGTCGGTTCGACGATGGTGCATCGATCGATGCGGACTCCGTTCGCGGACCCGATCGTGACCGGAATCGCCACCCGTTCGAAGACGCATCCTTCGACGACGAGATCGTCCACCGCGGTGTTCGAAGTCGATGTTCCGGGGGGCGTCGATGTCGGAACGCCGACGGCGATTCCGGGGCCGCCGATGATGAGGAGGGCACTCTTGTCGATCCGCGTGTCCCGCACGCCCTCGTTCAGCCGGATGCCGGTCGAAGCCTGCCGGTCGCCCTGAAGCGTCAGTCCGGTCATGCGGACCTTCGAGGTGTTTCGAAGTTCGATCGCGGCGCGCTGCCAGAGCGTGACTCGGAGGTCCAGGACGCGGAGATCGTGAACCTCTTCAGCGTCGATTCCGACCGGGACGGGGACCCCCGGTTTCGGCGTGATCAAGAGATTTCGAAGCTCGATGTTTCGGCTCGGGGCATCTTCGAAGCCGCGGATGCGGACGGCACCCGAGCCGCCGGAGATCACCAGCAACGAGGTGATTTCGAGGTTGGAAGCGCTCCGGATGTCGAGGCTCCAGGCGTCACCGAGCAGGGTGGACGGCTGGGTCGGATCGACCGACGCGATTTGAATCGGCCGTTCCGGCGTGCCGGAAAGAACCAGTGGCCCCACGTTCGGATGGATCCCGGGGGTCAGCAGGATCCGGTCCCCCGGGGCGACCTCCGTCGCCGAAGGCCAGGGGTCCCCAGGCGCCATCACGTGGTCGGTCGCCGAGGCGGCGCGGACGACCGTGCAGAGCAGTGCGAGGATCGAGACCAGGGAAATCGAGTTCGCGTAGGGGTGGGAAGCGACTCGGCCCGGGTGTCTGCTGGTGGACGTCATGCGAGCCGCACGCCCGGCGTCGCCGGAACCTCCACGAGGAGCACCCGGCCCGGCGCGTCGCATTCGATCCTCGGTGCCGCACCGCCGATGGGAAGCAGCACCGCGTCTTCCTCGGCGAGTCGCGTGCGGTGGCCGTCGCTATCGACGACGGCGAGATCGCCTTCGATGCCGACCAGGATCACCGGCGTGGATCCGACGGTGACCGAATGCGTTCCGGCATCGAGATCGAGGTGATCGATCGTGAACTCACCGGCGGTGCAGAGCCGGCGACGACGAACGCCATCCACCTCGACCGCAGGCGTCTCCGAGCATCGGGTCATCGCCGCGGGCGAGGTCGGCGAGGTACCGAACGAGATGCACGCCATCGCTGCATCGAGGTGCAGGGGGCGGGCGGGATCGTTGCGGTCCCAGTCCCAGACCCGGAAGGTGGTATCGCTGGCGGTCTGGATCTCCACGACCCGGACGCCTCCGCCGAGGGCATGGCAGGTGCCGCTGGGAATGTGGATGCAGTCGCCGGCGGCGACGGGGATCTTCACCAGCAGGTCGAGAATCCCCGCTCCCGACGTGATCGCCCGGTGAAGGGAATCCGCATCCACGCCCGGCCGGAGTCCCCGGTAGACGACGGCGTCCGGACCCGCATCGAGGACGAACCACGTCTCGGTCTTCACGGCCGCATCGGGATGGTCCTCGACGTAGCGGGGGGTCGGGTGAACCTGAACGGACAGATTCTGGCCGGCGTCGAGGATCTTGACGAGCAGCGGAAAGCCACCGGTCGCGGTGGGGGATGCAGCCCCGAGGATCGCCTCGGGGGTCGATGCGAGAAGCTCATGCAGGGTTCGCCCGGCCAGGGGGCCGTCCGCGACGACCGATCGACCGTCGAGAACCGACCTGGGCAGATCGGCGAGGATCCACGATTCGCCGATCAAATCGTCCCCGTCGCCCCATCCGGCGGGCCGGTCGAAGTGGTCACCGCCCCAGGTTCGGGGTTTCAGAATCGGCTGGAATCGAAGTGGGGGAAGGTGCATGCGGCGAACGAAGTCCTGCACGGTGTCCCGAGGAGCGCGGTTCGTGACCGTCCTGCCTCAGACCTGCATTCCGGTGACGGTGACCTCGAAGGTGAGGTTGCCCCGAACGAATCCCTGGCAGCGACTGACGAATCGACGGCGGTTTCGCGACATGCTCTTCGCGAGCATGACGAGCCGATCGCCGGGAACCACCACGCCTCGGAACGCGCAATCATCGCACCGTGTGAACCCGAGGAATGAACTTTCACTCAGCGGCGATCCCTTGATGTGGATGAAGCTCGCGAGCTGTGCCGCGGCTTCGATCATCAAGACACCTGGAAGAAGCGGGCGGCCGGGAATGTGGCCCGGGACCCAGAACTCGTCGTCTCGGACATCTCGCCAGCCAACGCCTTCGGCGAAGTCATCCGACCAGGTCGCGACACCATCGATCTGGATCATGGCGCCCCGATGGGGATTGATCGCTTTGACGGCTTCGAGATCCGCCATCGGATGCTCGAAATCGACATGCTCGTAGGGAAAAAGCGGTTCGGCAGGCAAGGGGTTATTCCATGCGGAGGAAGGGAATTCGTACGGTAGTCGATTGCCGCGGTCGATGATCGATCAAGCGTGGGGCGGTCGGTCCCTCTGCACGCACATTCATTCCCGGCAAAAACGAGACCGCGACCCTGAGACGGGGTCGCGGTGATCTCGCACTGATGATCGTCTGGTCGGTCGCGGTTCCGCGATGCTGACCGCGGTCGATCTCAGTCCTTCTGGGCCGTGAGGATGTCTGCACGAAGCTGCTTCGCAGCTTCTCGAACCTCCTGCATGACCTTGCGGACCCGAGTGCCGGCGGCCTTGTTACCGCCAGCGGCCTTCTGAACGTCATCGTGGCATGAATCGATCAGTTGGCGAAGGTTTTCATAGGCTTGCATGCGAAGCGCTCCTTGCAGTCTTTGTCGCGGCGGTGGGAACTTCTTCGGAAGAACCCGACCAGCAGCGGGGCGTTGCGATCCAATGTAAGGGGTTCTTCGGCAGAATGCTTGATTCAAGGCTAGTAACGGGGGTTTTATGATTCCCCGTTCGGAGGCCGGTCGATTTTGGCGCGTTGCTCGATTCGAAGATCCAAGGATTATCGCCGCTGATGGCCGCGATATCTCGTTTTTTCGATGCATGATCGCCCCGGGATCATTTTTTCGAATGTCGCCAGAGCAACTCTGGATTCAGACCCGGAGGTCCGCCTTTTCGCTGATCGCATCCGCGTATCGCCTGCGGACCGGGGTGACGCACGCCTCGATGAAGGCATCGACCTGAGCGGGGGCAAGTCCGATGAATCGCTGCGGATCCATCAAGTCGTCGATTGGAACCCCGGCGAATTCCGGCGTGCTCCGCAGGCGGTCGAGCAAATCGTTGTCGTGGCCCTCGTGCTTGATGCGCTTGGCGGCTTCCATGCTTGCGGTCCGAATGACCTCGTGGAGATGCTGGCGGTCACCGCCACGCTTCGCGGCTTCCAACATGAGGTCCTCGGTCGCCATGAAGGGCAGTTCCGCCGCGAGATGGGCTTCGACCACCCGCTCGTGAACCACCAGTCCGCTGGTCACGTTCTCCATGATGTCCAGGGCGCCGTCGAGGGCGAGGAACGCCTCCGGAATGCTCAGCCGTCGGTTGGACGAATCATCGAGGGTTCGCTCGAACCACTGCGTCGCGGCGGTGTCGAGCCCGTTGCCCACCAGATTCATCACGAATCGTGAGAGCCCCGTGGCCCGCTCGCACCGCATCGGATTTCGCTTGTAGGCCATCGCGCTCGAGCCGATCTGGTTGGCTTCGAACGGCTCTTCGACCTCCTTGAGATTGGCAAGCAGCCGGAGGTCATTGCAGCATTTGTGAATCGCGGCGGCGACGAGGGCGAGCGCGTTCAGCAGGCGAGCGTCGGCGAGGCGGGGGTAGGTCTGTCCGCTCACCGCCCAGGTGGCATCGGCAGGCCAGTTCAGCTGTTCGGCGACCAGTCGCTCCAATCGGGCGACCTTGTCGGGATCGCGATCGAGAAGTCCGAGAAACGACGCCTGCGTTCCCGTCGCGCCCCGCATGCCACGCAGACGGAGCCCGTCGCGGACGCTTTCAATCTCCTCCAGGCCGATCAGGAGATCCTGAGCCCAGAGTGTCGCCCGCTTGCCGACGGTCGTCGGTTGGGCGGGCTGGTAGTGCGTGAATCCGAGTGTCGGAAGATCTCGATGCATCGATGCGAAGTGGCCCAGTCGATCGACGACGCTGGCGATCTTCCCGGCGGTGAGCCCGAGGGCGTCCCGCTGGATCAGTAGATCCGCATTGCAGACGACGTCCTGGCTCGTGGCGCCGAGATGAATGAGTCCGGCGGCTTCGGGGACCAGGTCCCCGAAGGCGTGCACGTGGGCCATGACGTCGTGCCGCAGATTCCGTTCGTGGACCGCGGCGGCATCGAAGTCGATGTCGTCCACCGCCCGCTCCATGGCCGCGATCTGGGCGGCTTCGATCGGAAGCCCGAGTTCTCGCTGGGCCGCCGCGAGGGCCACCCAGATCCGCCGCCAGTATCCGAACTTCCGCCTGCTCGAGAAGATCTGCCGCATTTCAACGGACGCGTTGCGAGACTCCAGCGGTGACCGATAGCCACCATGAAGGTCCGTAACAGTTTTCTTGTCCTCGGATTGCATCTTGTTGTTCGTTTCCCGGCGGTTCTGGAACTAGACTCGGAAGGTTTCCGTAGAGGATGCTATCTCCCCCCGTCAATTCCGGGGTGACGGGGCGTGCGGGCGTTGTTCCTTGGTTCGAACGAGAATTTCGTTCGAGCCGCCCGAATCTCGTCCCCCCGGACGGAAGCCGATGCGTTTCGTTTCGCATCGCCGTCCAGTGAAGGCTTTCAGGTCTGGCCCAACGAGCCCAGTTCCAAGATTCGAAGAATCGACGTCCTATCCAGATTGAGCGGATATCCATGGCCGAGGCAGCGAGATCACAGCGAGACCAGCAGGCTTCGGCGAACAAGCATCGTCCGAGCCGCACCGGGATCATCACGAACAACGCGAGTGGAACGCATGCGGCCATGGACCCTGATCCGAGCCGATCCGGTGTGCTCGGCGCCGTACGGACCGACGATCCGATCGTCGATCCCGATCAGGAGTTGATCGAGGCGTGGCGGAACGGGTCCGAGGCGGCCCTCGACGCCCTTTTCGAGCGTTCCCAAGGCCGGATCTACGGACTTTGTCTCCGCATGCTCGGTCGCCCGGAAGCGGCGGCGGACGTCGCGCAGAACGCGATGATGCGGATGTACGAAGGGTTGCCTCGATTCGACGGTCGCGCCCGATTCAGCACCTGGAGCGTTCGGGTGACCCTCAATTGCGTGTATTCGCATCTCCGACGCGAGAAGCTCCGCCGCCATGCGAGGCTGCCAGAAGGAGATTCTGGATTTGAGCTCCGAAGCAGGGAACCGGAGCCCTCCGCTCGCATCGAAACAAATGACCTCCACCGATCGGTCGTGGCGGGACTCGGCCTCCTGGACCTTCAGGCACGGGCCATTCTGGTCCTTCGGGACCTTCAAGGTCTCGACTACGGCGACATCGCGGAGGTGCTCGGAACGCCGATCGGCACTGTGAAAAGCCGATTGTTCCGAGCCCGGGCCGCGCTCCGCGAGGCCCTCGGACGCATGGGCCACGTCGGCGATTGATCGACGTTCCGCCCCGAATCCGGGGCACCTCAACAATCGGAAGCCCGGCGCACGAAGTGCCGTGTCCGCCTGCGATTCAGGATCGCCGGATGCGGGACGAGGGTCGATTCCGCCCCGAAATCGGGCGGGATCCGGTACGGCCGACGTCCTCTTGAGCGAGGTCGTCCGCCGGGGATCGAATCGAGGCGTTTTTCAGCGACGCTCGGTCCGGTCCTTGGATCATGGGATCATGCCGATGCCGATCATGATGGCGGTGGAGCCCCACCTCGCGTTATGGTCTGAATCGGGTGCGGTCTCGAGTGGTTTCCGTGACATGGGCCTCGTGGTGGTGGACCTCGAAGACGAAAAGACGACCATGACCTCTGATGATCTCGAAAACTTCGATTCGAATTCCGATCCGGCGATCGAAGCGCTCGGGTTCGGCGGCCTCGATACCGATGACCTGCTCCGGTTCGTCGAAGGCGAGATGACGCAGGACGAGTCCGAAGCGTTCATCGCGTCCGTTCGAAACGGCGACGCTGAAGCGGCGACTCGACTGGTCCGGATGCGACGTGATCACGAACTCATGCAGTCCGCGGCCTCGACGTCGGTCGGCCCGGATCTGCTCGCGCCGCTTCGTGCGAGGATCGCACGGGGCGAATTGATCGGAGACGGCCTCCTGAATCAGGAAGGCATCGAGCCGACCGACATGATGTCGAAGTCGGTCGAGGAGCTCGCCCGCCGACGTCGGCGAAACCGTCGACGTCCGCTCGTCCAGGTCGCCGCCGGCATCGCGGTCGCCGCGATGGCGGGCGTCGTGATCGTGCAGGTCGTCGATCGAGTCGACTGGCGGGCCATCGACCCGCTGGCCTGGTTCCCGAGCGGCGATGATTCGGTGGAGTCGATCCCGTCGGTGGCACCGCCGGCGGCCGACATCGCCTCGTCGCGACTCGCGTTCGCCGAGGAATCGATCGGAACCAGCGGAACGACGCCCGCTTCGGCCAGCGAGGGAACGCCTTCCGTCGCGGAGACCATCGTGGATCCCGACCAGACCGGCCTCGCGTCGTTCGGCGTGGCCCTCGCCTGGGAAGCGGGGGACGACACCTTCGAAGTCCGCCTCGCGTCCCTCGCCCTCGAGATGGACGCGGTGCTGGTTCGAAACCTCACCCTGGTCGAAAGCGTCGAGGCCTCCGGTCGGAGGCTTGCTGCCGGGCTCGTTCAAGCGGGCGATGCGAGCGGTTCCAAATCGCGGCGGGGCCGTGGACGGGATCTCCAGCCGTCACCGATCGTCGGAATGATCGACGACGCGCCCGAAACGCGGATTCGGATCGATCTCGCGGAGCGCGGCTTCCGCTACGCCCTCGTGATTCCTCGTGATGAGGTCGCGAACGTGATCGCTCGGATGAGCACGTTCGGAGCCCGCGGCGCGGGTGGCGCGACCCGGCTCGTGCCCGCCGAGACCGATCGGCCGGGTGCCGCCTTCGAGGCTGATGCGTGGGCGAGCTGGTCTCGTCACGCGCAAGCGACGCCGGCATCCTCGATGAACGTCGGAGCGCTGGTCGTGCCGATCGCGGTGGTCGACGCCGCCGATTCCGGCGACTGATTCGGAAGCAAGAGCCGGTGATCACCGTGAAGGCACGGCGGCGGCGCCGCCGCCGTCACCTCGACGCGCGCTGCGGCGTCGAGCCGTCGAGCTTCGGTTCGGATCCCGTACGGAGTCGAACGAGGTTCTTCCGGTGCCGAAAGACCACGAACGCCGCGATGAGCCCGGTCACCACCAGATAGGGGATCGAGCGGCCGAGCGATTCCCCTTCGCCCGCGATGGCCATGGCGATCACCGTCGCAGGAAGCACGATCGCGCCGGCCATGCTGGCCAGCGACATGAGGCGGGTGAGCCCGAGGGTGATTCCCCAGACCACGAACGCCGCGAGGGCGGGGACCGTCAGGACCGGCCACATGGCCAGCACCGCGCCGAATCCCGTCGCGACGCCCTTGCCGCCTCGAAAGCCGATCCAGGGTGAGAAGCAATGGCCGAGGATCGCGGACACCGCGACGAGCAGCCAGCCCCAGGCGGCGGCGTTCGTGGTCGATGTCTCACCGAGGAGCCCCCCGAGCCATCCCGCGACGAGGACCGGCACCGCGCCCTTCAGGGCGTCGAGGAGGAAGCACAGGACGCCGAATCGTCGACCGAGGACGCGGCCGACGTTCGTGGCGCCGGGATTTCCCGAACCCTCCTTGCGGATGTCGACGCCGCGGCGACGGGCGATGATCACCCCGAAGGGGAGGCTGCCGGCGAGAAACGCGATCGCGGAGCACGTCCACCAGTACCAACCCAGATCTTGTGCGGCTTCGGTCATGTCGATCAAGATACCGGGTTACCGATATCGGGCTCGTCGATCGCGGCCCGGACCGCGTGCAGCACGTCGGACACCGGAATTCGATCGACGGCGCACGCCTTCGGATGTTCGTCCGCGACGAGTTCCTCGGGAAGGAACGGCTGTGCGACGACGGTCTGTTCGCGGGCGTTGGGCAGGGTCGTCCAACGATGATCCGTCGGACCGAAGATGGCGACGGTCGGAACTCCCAGCGCGACCGCGAGGTGTCGCGGGCCGGTGTCGTTGGTGACCATGAGCCGGCACCGCTCGATCACCCCTCGGAGCGAATCGATCCCGAGGCCTCGGGAACCGAGATCGACGACCGCCGGTCCCTGGTCCGTGGAAGACTCGCGTGCGATGGTCGAGAGCAGCCCCGCCTCGTCGGGACCGCCGAGGAGCAGGACGTGCTCGATGCTCGGTGGGAGCCGACGCGCGAGTTCCACGAACCGTTCGGTCGGCCATCGTTTCGGGATCTTGCTCCCGCCCGCGACGAATGCGACGCACTCGCCTTCGATGCCGGCGAGAAGCGAATCGGCGGCGGCCCGTTCGGCGGGGGTCGTCGTGAGTCGCGGGAGGCGGTCTTCGATCGCGATTCCAAAGGCGGTCTCGGCCAGTACCGCGTAGTCGTCGACGGTCGGTCGGGGGCCGCCGCGCTCGATCACGGGGATGGGATGCGAGAGGAGCGTGCGACGACCGTCCCGGGCGTATCCGATGTTCGGTCGGACCCGGGAGAGTCGGCCGACGAGGCCGGACCGGAAACTTCCCCGCAGAAGAAGCAGCGCGTCCGGGGCGTGTCGTCGGACTTCCCGGCCGGCCACGACCGGGCCGAGGAGACCTCCGTCGCGAAGCGGAATCGCCTCCGCGATCGCCGAGTGTCCGTCCAGCATCGCGAGCGTGCCGGGCTTTCCGAACGTCTTGATCTCCAGGTGTGGCGCCGCGTCGGCGATCGCCCGAATCGTCGGCTCGGCCATCACCGCATCTCCGAGCCAGTTCGGCACCAGGATGCCGAGTCGCCGGATCGAACCGAGATCGATGGGGTCGAACGTCAAGTCTCCGGGTTCCGGTCGGTGCTTCCGCCCTGGCACCGCGGGCCGCCACCGTGATCCCCAGGCCAGCGGTCCGTCGACCGACGGCGTTCCGCGGGCAGTCCGATGACGGTGATTTCGGGGCCACGAACCCCGACCGCCAGCGTGCCGGATCGCCGTTCGATCTTCACGAGATCCACGCCCGTTCGTTCCGCGATGCCCCGGGCCGCGGCCACGATCGTGTCCGGAACGCGTGGATCGTCGAGCTCGGCCTCCGGGTGGGTCGCGAGCGAGGCCCTCGCGATGCCGGCGTCACTCATCGCCGCTCCAGCAGAAGGCAGCCGATCGCGGCAAGCATCACCACGATGGTCACCAGCATCCATGCGAAGAACGTCTGTGGCTCATCGAGGAAGAGCAGGCCCGCGACGAACGGGAGCGGTGCGATGATCATCAGTCCCGCGCCGATCATCCGGGCGGTTCCCGTGCCTCGGGGGCGTGCCGACTCGTTGAGGTCCTCGATCGCCCGCCTCAACTGCGAGAGCTCGTTGATCGAGTCGCCACGGGGCCGCTGGGGTCTTCCCGACGCCAGAACGATGTCGACGGCATCCGTGAAATCGTTCGCGATCGCGGTGGGGGCGATGTCCGCTTCGAGTTCGCGGCCGGGACCGATGAGAATCGTCCGGCATCCGGCGGCGGCACCCGCCTGGGCGTCCCGCAGTTGATCGCCCACCATCCAGCTGCTGCGAAGATCGATGCCCAGGTCCCGGCTGGCCTGCAGGAGCATTCCGGGCTGCGGTTTCCGCCAGGGGTGTTCGCGGCGGTAGGCGTCGACCACCGCTTCGGGGTGGAACGGGCAGTAGTAGAAGCGGTCGATGAGTCCGCGACGGTCGGCGGCCAGATCGACGAGGCCGGCGATCTCCCGATGGACCCGGTCGACGTCCTCCTCTCCGTACCGCCCACGGGCGACGCCACCCTGGTTCGTCACGACCACGAGCCGGTATCCGGCTTCGCGAAGACGTTGAAGGCCTTCGGGGACGCCGTCGAGAAGCGTGACCCGGGCCGGATCGCCGAGGTCGCCGTCGTTGGCGATGAGGGTGTTGTCACGATCGAGAAAAACAACCGGTTGCATGGGGGTCAGGATATCGTCGCCGGGTTGGGAACGAACGACGGAATCGCGTAATCCAGAAGGCGATGTCCTCGATCCGCTCCGGATAGCATTTCGCCCGGCCGATGCGGCCGACTCTCGACTCCTCGATCCCGACCAATGGAAGGGCGCGCTCAAATGACGACCGACAGCCATCGAGGCCTCGGAGGGCTCGGCATCCTCGCGGGCGGCGGCCCCGCTCCGGGCATCAACGCGGTGATCGCCGCGGCGACCATTCGAGCGAGGCTCGAAGGACTCCCGGTGTTCGGTCTGATGGACGGTTTTTCGAAACTGATGCTGGGTGATCCGGACGCGATCCGGCCGCTCGAGATCGAGGACGTCAGTCGGATGCACTACCGGGGTGGTTCGATGCTGGGGATCGCCCGGGCGAACCCGACTCGGCGCGAAGAGGATCTCGAACGCGTGATCGCGAGTCTCGAGGCCCGGGGCATCGACAAGCTCGTCACCATCGGGGGCGACGACACCGCCTATTCGGCCTACCGCCTGAGCGAGCGGGCGAAGGGACGGATCGCGGTCGCCCATGTTCCCAAGACGATCGACAACGACCTCGACCTCCCCCCCGAAATCGACACCTTCGGCTACCAGACCGCCCGGGCGGTCGGCGTGGACATCGTCCGGAATCTCATGACCGACGCGAAGACCACGCGCCGCTGGTACCTGGTGATCGCCATGGGTCGCACCGCGGGCCACCTCGCCCTCGGCATCGGCAAGGCCGCGGGGGCGACGCTCACCATCGTCCCCGAGGAATTCCGCGGCGAGACGGTGCCGCTGTCGATGTTGGTCGACACCCTGGTCGGCGCGATCGTCAAGCGTCGGCTCGACGGCCGTGAGGACGGTGTCGCGGTGATCGCCGAGGGTGCTGCACTTTCGGTCGATCCCGAGGATCTCAACCAGCTCGGGGTCATCGAACGGGATGCTCACGGGCACGTCCGGCTGGCGGAACTCGACTTCGGTCGAGAGCTGAAGCGGTTGGTCCGGACCGAGCTTCAGAAACTCGGAATCGACTGCACGCTCGTCGAGAAGAACATCGGCTACGAACTCCGGTGCGCCGATCCGGTGCCGGCCGATCTCGAATACTGCCGGGACCTGGGTTACGCGGCCGCGAAGTTCCTGATCGAAGGCGGCAGTGGATCGCTGGTGTCCATGCAGGGTGGACGTTTCGTTCCGATGTCGCTGGAGCAGATGCTCGATCCACAGACCAACCGGATGCAGGTGCGACTGGTCGACATCGAATCGACTCGATACGCGATCGCCCGCCGGTACATGATTCGAATCCGCCGCGACGATCTGGTGGATCCGGTGATCCTCGCCCGGCTGGCCGCGTGCTCCGACATCAACACCGACGAGTTCCACGCGCGGTTCGAGTCGATCGTGGGCTTCGAGCCCCCGTCGCTGAATCTTCCGATCCGTTGAGGGGCTCGGGAGGGTCGGGAAGCGGGATCGACCCCTGCGGGGAATCGGTAGGATGGGCCGTCCCGCTGAACGAGTCCCGCGACGTCGGCTCGATCACCTTCCGCACCGTTCCGCCCCGCGAGGCACGCCGTGAGCGAAACCCCCCCGAACGTTTCGAACCGTTCCGAAGCCACCGATCCACCGAGCGAGGCGGATCTTCGAGACCTGGTCGCAGCTCGCCGCCGGAAGCTCGCCTTCCTCCGAGAGGAGCTCGGCGTGCAGCCGTACGGGGGTCGGGTCGAAGGGCTCGTGGATCTCGCCACGGCCCGCGGCACCTTCGACGAGGCGGCGCACGATGCCCATGCGGCCGCCCTCGAAGCCGGATCCGCATCCGAGGATCCCCGGCCGGTGGTGCTGGTCTCCGGCCGTGTCATGCAGCATCGCGACATCGGCAAGCTGGTCTTCCTCCGGCTGCGGGATCACACCGGTGACCTCCAGGTCAGCCTCTCGAAGTCGGACTGCGGCCCCGAGGTCTTCCGGCTCGCCAAGAAGCTCGACTACGGCGACGTGGTGGTCGCGGGCGGACCGATGGGTCGAACCAAGCGTGGCGAGATCTGCGTCTGGGCGGACCGGATGGAGATGCACGCGAAGAGTCTCACGCCGCCGCCCGAGAAGTGGCATGGCCTCTCGGATCCCGAGATCCGCTTCCGACGGCGTTACGTCGATCTTCATGCGAACCCCGATGCGATCCAGGTCCTGCAGGATCGATCTCGGATCATCTCCCGCATGCGTCGTTTCATGGAGAACCGGGCGTTCCTCGAGGTCGAGACGCCGATGCTCCAGTCGATGGCGGGTGGGGCCGCCGCCCGTCCTTTCACGACGCACCACAATGCGCTGGACATCGAACTCTCGATGCGGATCGCGCCGGAGCTGTACCTCAAGCGACTTCTGGTCGGGGGGTTGCCGCGGGTCTTCGAGATCAACCGAAACTTCCGGAACGAGGGCGTCGATCGGACTCACAATCCCGAATTCACGGCGATGGAGGTCTATGAGGCGTTCGGGGACTGCTGGACGATGCTCGAACTGACGGAATCCCTCCTGCACGAACTCGCCTGCGGGGCGGCCGAGGATCGTCGCGGCCGTGGCGACGAGTCCGTCGGCGGCGAGGCGGACGCGCCGGTGCTGCCCTTCGGCGAACTGCAGATCGACTGGAGTCGGCCCTTCGAGCGGGTCGCCTATGGCGCGCTTTTCGAGCGTGCGACCGGCTTCGACATGCGTGACGAGAAGGCGGTGCGGGCGAAGGTGAAGGAACTCGGCCTGCACAAGGCGGAGGGCATGGACCACTGGTTCGCGGTCAACGAGCTCTTCGAGGAGGTCGCGGAGCCACTGATCGACCCGTCGCGCCCGACGTTCGTGACCGGCTATCCGTCCGCGGTGAGCCCGCTCACCCGCCCCGACCCGGATGATCCGGATCTCGCGGAGCGATGGGACGTCTTCGTCGCGGGGATGGAGGTCGGACCGGCGTACACCGAACTCAACGATCCCGACGTGCAGCTCGCGAAGTTCACCGAGCAGCTGGCGGGGGCCGACGACGAGGAGCAGGCGTTTCGGAATCTCGACGAGGACTTCATCGAGGCCCTTCGCGTCGGGATGCCGCCGGCGGGTGGTCTCGGGCTCGGGGTCGATCGCATCGTGATGCTGCTCACCGGCCAGGCCTCGATCCGAGAGGTGATCGCGTTCCCGCTGATGCGACCCGAGGACGGCGAAGGCTGACTCGGCGGACGAGGGCCGGCCCCGGCCCGGAAGTCATCGCTGGAAGTCGTAGAGCCCGGGGAGTTCGAGGATGCCCGTGAGCGCGTCGAGGGCGTCCCGCGCCGACACGAATCGGCTGGGATCGGCGAGTTCCGATGCCGCGAGCTCCTCTGGATACCACTTCTCGACCCACTCGACGAGGCGGTCGTATCGCGCCTCGGTATAGAGGCACGCGTGGTGCACCGCATCGACGTCGCCGGGCCGGAGTCCGACGCGAAGCCGGAGGCAGGCGGGCCCGCCGCCGTTCCGCATCGACTGACGAAGATCGAACACGTGGACGGCGGTGATCGGGTTCGCATCGTCGGCGACGAGGTCGTCGAGGTACGAGGACACCGGCGCCGAGTCGCGGCACTCTCCGGGGCAGATCAAGGCCATCGATCCGTTCGGAAGCGTCACGAGTTGGGAGTTGAAGAGGTAGGAGCGGACCGCGTCCTCCAGCCCGACGCGTTCGGCGGGGACCCGGATCGAGATCAATCGGCCGTCGAGCCGCCGATCGAGTTCCGCGAGGGTCCGGTCCGGCTCGAGGAACGCCAGCTCGTGGTGGAGAAGCACGTTGCCGTTGCCCACCGCGATCACGTCGTTGTGGAAGACCCCGGCGTCGATGGCGTCCGGGTGCTGTTGTGCGAAGACGCGGTTCGCTTCGGGGATTCGAAGCACGTCCGCGACCGCCCGCGAGGCGGCCAGGGTCTGCCGGGCGACGTACCGGCGGGGCCCGACCTCGGAGTCCGCCCGGCCGCCGTAGACGAAGAAGTGCGTGCCCGGTCCGTCGCCGCTCGCGAGGCGGGTGTGATTCGCCGCCCCTTCGTCGGTGAGCCCCGGGCCGTGGATCGCGCCATGGACCGCCATCCGGGATTCGTCGGAGAAGACCCGGCGGAGAATCCGTTCGGTGGTCGGTGCTTCGATCCGGCGATGCGGCATGGTGTGGAGATTCGCCACCGCGAAATGGAGCCGGCCGTCCTCGGTGTCGGGGGCGGGTGCGACGGTCGCGGCGTTCGCCGCCCACATGAACGAGGAGGAGGTGGCCCGGGCGAGGAGGTGCGGGGCTTCGGCCGCCGCCCTGGTGACGAGGGTGGCATCGTCTCCTTCGAGGCCGTTTTCGCGGAGCAGCTCGAACGCGGGGCGCGGGTGGGGCGGCAGCCAGCCCTGAAGCAGGCCCATCTCCGCGAGCGCCCGCATCTTCGCGAGTCCCTGGAGGGCCGCTTCCCGAGGACGGGAGACCTCGCCCGAATTCGTCGAACTCGCGACGTTGCCGGGGCTCAGGCCCGCGTAGTTGTGGGTCGGCCCGACGATGGAGTCGAAATTCGCTTCGCGGACGGGCTCGTGAGCAGTGGGCATCGCCCCAGCGTACCCGAGCGACGGGAATCGCCGTCAGATCGCACCGATACAATCGGACGGTCGGCGGTCGCCGACGGGAAGGTGATCATGTCGTTGCCCGAACAGCCCGCCCATCCTCATCCCGGTCGCGTGAACGCCGCTCCGTCGCCTCGGTCGATCTTCGCCGTTCCATTCCCAGTCCTTCTGGTGTTCCTCGTCGCCTCGTTCCCCGCAACGATCCTCGGCGTCGTCGGTCGGTCGATCGCGTCGACGCCGCCCGGCGAGGCGCCGCCGATCGCGTCGATCGAGGTGGACGACGCCGAGGCCCGGTGGTTCGTCTGCACGATCGGTGGTCGACCATGCGGTCGAATGCTGGAATCGACGAGCACCGACGCGTCGGGGATTCGAACCGTCGAAACCGATCTGATGCTCCGGTTCCTTCGTCAGGGCGTCGAGACCGAGAGCCGGGTCACCAGCCGGATGCGGACCGATGCGAACGGGGCGTTGTTGTTCATGGAGATCGTCCAGCATCTCGGCGAACGTCCGCTGGTCGCGAGCTGGCGGTTCCTTGCGGACGGGGTGGAGGAGACGCGTTCCCAGGGCGGGCGGTCCGAGACCACGCGACATCCGCGGCCGGCGTCGCCGTGGTTCGCGCCCGACGCCGCGATGGCCCGGGTGATGGCGGATTCGAGCGACGAGCCCACGACGCTCCGGGTGGTGGATCCCGCGAACGGCATCGTCCCGGTGCCCGTCACGTATCGCCGACTCGGCACGTCGACGGTGGAGGTCGAAGGTCGTCGGATCGAGGGCGTTCGCTGGGAGATCCGTCAGCCGGATGCGCCGCTGGTGGTGGAGATCGTCGACGCCGACGGCGCGACATTGTCGAGTCGAACCATGCTTGGTGTCGGCCTGGGCGATCTGGAGATCTTCCGGGCCACCCGCCGGGAGGCGATGGCCGGCGCGCGGGCGGGGGTCGACCTGCTGGATGCGGGGCAGGTTCGTCCCGCGTTCGAGGGAGGCTTCGTTCGCCCGGACCGGGCCGAGACGCTGACGCTGCGAATCACGCCCCGGGCCGGTTCGCTTCCCGCGTTCGTCGACGTCGGCGCGCAGCGGGTTCGTCGGGACGGCGAAGCGCTGCTGGTGACGGTGACCCCGGGCCGGACCTCCCCTTGTCCGGAGCTTTCGGACGGCGACCTCGCGGCGACGCCGATCGCCGATCACGAGGACCCCGCGGTCCGTCGGTTCGCGAATCGAGCCTCTCGCGGCGCCGAATCGGACGGCGAGACGGCCGAGCGACTTCGTCGAGCCGTGCATCGTCATGTCGATCGCAAGGGACTGGCGACGGCGTTCGCCTCCGCGAGCGAGACGGTCCGGGATCGGCGGGGCGACTGCACCGAACATGCGGTCCTGCTCGCTGCGGCGCTTCGATCCAGGGGCATCGGAAGCCGGGTGGTGAACGGCCTGGTCTGGATCCCGTCGGGTGGCGGTCGCGAGGGTGGATATCTCTGGCACATGTGGACCCAGGCGGTGATCGACGGGCGATGGCTCGATCTCGACGCCACCCTTCCACCCGACGGGCCCGGGTTCCACGCCGGTCACCTCGCCGTCAACACCGGCGATCTCTCGCCCGCCTCGTTCAACGCGACGGGCACCGGGATGCTCGAAGTGTTCGGGGCGATCGACATCACGATTCTCGAGCAGGCACCGTCTCCATGACCGGCTTCGAACTGGAGCGGGTGGACGATCCACCACCGATGCCGAGCCGTCCGTCCGACGGGCACAAGGGGACCTTCGGGACCACGCTGGTGGTGGGGGGGGCGACGGGACCCCGGCGCATGCTCGGTGGTCCCTGTCTCGCCGCGCGGGCCGCGTTGCGGAGCGGGTGCGGGCTCGCAGTGCTCGGGGTTCCCGAGTCGCTCGCGACCGCCGCGCTCTCGATCGTTCCGGAGGCGACGGCGATTCCGCTTCCGATCACCGATGCCTGCGACGTCGACGCGATCGAGGCGGTCCGGGAGGCGGCGTCCACCGCACATGCGGTGGTATGCGGTCCGGGCCTCGGTTCACCGGCCGGCGTCGAGGCGCTGGTCGACGCGGTCGCGGATCTCGAGGATCGGCCGCGGGTCCTCGATGCCGACGCGTTGAATGCGCTGGCCGGTTCTTCGCGGACCACGCTCCACGGACCCATCGTCCTGACGCCCCATCCCGGTGAGTGGAATCGGCTCGCGCGTCGGCTCGGGATCGAGCGCGATGCGATCTCGGAAATCGATCGACCCCGGGCCGCGGCGGCGCTCGCGCGGCGTTTCGACGGTGGTGGTGGTCCTGTGGTCGTCGTGCTCAAGGGCGATCGGACGGTGGTCAGCGATGGGCGTCGTCTGTGGCGTTGCGAGGTCGCGAATCCGGCGTTGGCGACCGCGGGAAGCGGTGACGTGCTCGCCGGCGTCCTCGGCGGACTGTTCGCTCAGTTCCACCCGCGTGCCGGGGCCCCGGCGAAGAAGCCGATTCTCGATGCCTTCGATCTCGCCTGCCTGGGCGTGGCGCTGCATGCCGAAGCCGGGGCGGGGTGGCGACGGCGGCACGGCGACGCCGGCCTGCTCGCGCACGAACTCGCCGACGAACTGCCTCCGGCCCGCGGGCGGTTGCTCGCATCGTCGTGAGGCGTGCGGAGCGTGATACACTCGCCCGAATGCACGAGACCGAAACCGTCGTCGACGCCGATCGCTGGCACCTTGATGTGTCGGACATGACACCCGGCACCCGGGTGGACGGGGTCTATGCGATTCTGAACCCGCAGGTCAGCGCCAGCCGTTCCGGCAAGCCGTTTCTGAAGTGCATCGTCCGCGACGCCTCGGGACGGGTGAACGGCCGCATGTGGTCGGTGGAGGAGAGCATCCTCTCGTCCATCTCGAACGCCGCCTTCGTTTCGATCTCGGGATCGTGCGAGAACTTCAACGATCAGATCCAGCTCAAGATCGAACGGATCGAGGCCGCGGAAGTCGACCAGAAGGAGTTGACGACGCTCCTGCCGACCAGCCGACGCGACATCGAGACGATGTTCGGCGAACTCCGGGGGATCCTCGAGACGGTGAGCGATCCCTCGCTCCGGGCACTGGTGGACGCGTACCTTTCCGATGCCAACTTCGTGGGGCGGTTCAAGCACTCGCCGGCGGCGATCTCGATCCACCACGCCTATCTCGGCGGTCTGCTCGAACACACGCTGCAGCTGCTGGTGGCCGCGAACGCCATCCTCGCGAACTACCCGGAACTCGATCGCGACGTGGTCCTCGTCGGTCTGTTCCTCCACGACTCCGGCAAGGTGCTCGAGTTCGATCTGGACCGCTTCGAATACACCCGCCGCGGGAATCTTCTCGGTCACCTGATGGACGGGGTCGTGATGCTCGAGACCTATTCGGCCAAGGTGCGGGTCGCCGGTGGTCCGCCGCTCACGCCGGACGCGAAGCTCGCGATCCAGCATGTGATCGCCAGTCACCACAATCGACCCGAGTACGGGGCGATCAGGCGGCCTGCGACGCCGGAAGCCGTCTTCTGCAGCCGGCTCGACGACCTCGACGCCGCGACCCAGATCGCACTCGACGCGGCGGATCGCGACCGCGACGCGGGTGATTTCACCGAACAGATCCACGCCCTCGACGGGGTGCGGATGTATCGGCGTCGGCCCCTCGAATCCTGAAAGTTCCGGGTCGGACCCCGGTTCAGCGGAACGCGGCGCGGATCGAAGAGGCGAGATCGTCGAGGTCCGCCGCGGCGTGAAGTGGGAACGCCCAGGTCCGGTCCGTCGCGATCGTCCTCGCCACGCTCCGGCCGGCCTGCGAACGCACCGTCGCGGCGGTGGCGGCGAGCCCTTCGGCGTTCGCAAGACGAGCGGCATCGATCGCGAGGCGGAGCGCCCGGAACGCGGCGCGGCGCTCCGGACTTCCGACCGGCGATGAGGCGATCGCGTCGAGGAGGCGGGGCCGCAGGTTCGATTCCGGACGACCGAGGTCGGGATCGTTCCGCAGGCGATGGAGGCGGGTGGGATCACCCTCGGGATCGAACGGCGGGGCTTCGAGCGGGAGGCGGCAGGTCGCGGTCGCGACGAACACCGGGGCGAGCGACTCGGCGTGTTCCGGTCCGAGCCAGCGGCGAATCCAACCTTCCATCGCCGCGTCGTAGACGCCGCCACCGAGACCGTGCACGAAGCCGTCGCAGGCCACGAGCCGCGCCATCGCGGTGGCGAGCAGGGCTCGTGGTCGGAGGGTCGCGGGGTCGAGCGTCTCTCCGGCCAGCACCGGCACGCGCCCATCCGGTGTCGCCCGCCAGAGCGGAAGCTCGATCGTCGCGCCCCGGGCCAGGGGGCGGGCCACGCCGCGTGGGAGGCGTCCACCACGAAGCTCGGCCCGGTCCCGGCGATGGGCGTCGACGGCCTGGTCATGGGCCAGGGCGGCCTTCTCCGGATCGGCGGCGAGCCGCTCGAGGAACCAGCCGCCGACGGGCGTCTCGAGCAGGCGGCTCATCGATCTTCTGGGAATCGTGCCGGTGCGCGGTGCGGCGAGCGTCGCGGCCGCGGTGCCGAGTTGCATCGCGGCATTCTCGGAATCGCGGGCGGCATCGATCGCGTCGCGGATCGCGTCGATTCCATCGGAGACGCTCGGCAGGAAGTCTCCGGTGGGTGGGCTGCCGCACGGGCCGGCGGGCCGATCGCGCGATCCTCGTCCGCTCGCGGCGGGCAGCAACCGCCACTCCAGTCGGCGAAGGCTGGTACCGGATCCACTGGGGAGGGCGATCAGTCCGCCCTCGTCCGCATCGTGATCCGCGATGAAATGGAGCGGGCGGAACGCGGGGTCGGCGTCGACCATGCCGGCGAGGGCGAGATCCTTCGCGAGGATTCCGGGGTGCCAGATGGACGCCTGATGCCCGGTGGCCACGATCGGGGCGTCAGTGTCGAGTTCGAGGGCGGCCCGAGTGGCGACCCGGACCGGACCGATCGGATCGGGGCGATCGGCTCGCACCGCCGCGGCCCATCCACCGGCATCCGGTTGAAGCGTGCGGGCGCCGGTCGTGGGAGGATCGTCGTGATTCGCGGCTTCGGGCCCCGACACGACGGTTCAGCCCGCCGCGCCGGTGGGAACCGCGGTGACCGGGAGTCGGTCCCGGCACGCGGTGATCTCCCGTTCGAAGGTTCGTTGGTACACGGCCAGCCGGTTCTCCGCATCGTCGAGCGGACCGCCGAACGAACGGGTCGGATCGTTGTAGATGAGCCGCACCGGAAGTTCCCCGACCCGGAGTCCGTTGGCCGCCGCCTGGACCCAGAACTGCATCGGGAAGTCGTAGCCGTCCACGTCGAGGTCGAGCTTCGCGAGGGGGGCGACCCGATAGGCCTTGAACCCGCAGAACGCGTCGGTGAGCTCGAGTCCCAGCCGTTGATTGATCTCCTGGGTGAGCAGGTGGTTGATGCGGCGTCGATCCGGCGGGGGGGCGTCGACGAGGCTCGCGGCGTCGAAGTACCGGCTGCCCGAGATCACGTCGGCGTCATCGCGTTCGATCGCAGCGAGAAAATCGGGGATGGCCGCGGGCTCGTGCTGCTCGTCGCAGTCCATCGTGACGAGCCAGTCGAAGCCGTCGACCGCGGCCCAGCGGAACATGTCCATCATGCTTCGGCCGTAGCCGCGATTGGTCGCGTGCCGGATGACCTCCACCGGGTGCTTCGAGAGCAGCATCGGCGTTCGATCGGTCGAGCCGTCGTCGATGACCAGGATGTCCTCGACCCGCTTTCGGACTTCGGTGAGCACGGTGTCGACGTACCGCTCTTCGTTGTACACGGGGATCGCCAGGAGCATGCGGGGTGGGGCCGGCTTGGGGTGGATCATGGTGGGAACGTCTTTCCTGCTTTGGTGGGGCGAAAACGGGCCGCCCCTTCACTTCGTTCAATCCTCGACTCGGATGCCCTTGCGATCGTAGAGGTCACGGATCGCGGCCGGGGTCATTCGCGTCCAGCGGACGCCGCCGACCGAGGTGTCGGTCGGTGCGATCCGCACCGAGACGATCCCGTCGGCGCCGACCTTCTGGGTCGCGACGCGGCCATCTTCATAGGATCGGCTTTCCAGCATGGCGCCCCCCAGCGGATCGGGCCCCCAGGATTCGAGGCGCCGGGTGATGCTCTCGCGATCCTCGTTCCAGGCGTAGATTCCGAAGGTCCCCTCCGGGGCTTCAAGCACGTCCAGGAGGGTCGGCAGCACGAGCCGCTCCGCCTCGGAGAGAAAGAGTTCGAGGTTCATCGGAAGCTCGAACCGGGCGATCTGGCGTTCGAGTGTGTTCCTGGACTGCTGCAGGATCTCGAGGCGACGTCTTGGCTCCGAAGGGGTCGGCCGCGGGCGGAACCCGGTGACCGACTCCGAAGCGGTCTGGTCCGCGTTCGCCTGGCGGGCGGTGACCCGGACGCTCCACATCTCCTCTTCGCGATCCCACGAGAGCCAGGCGCGGTGGTCGACGTCGATGAAGGGCCGATTCGGTTCCTGCGGGATCTGCCGCATCCGGATCCGGACCAGCATCCCCGTGTCGTCACCGACGCGGGCGATCGGGCGGGTCGTCCCCATGCTTTCGCGTCCGGTCTCGATCACCGAGATGCCGGCGTAGCCGAACTCGACGTCGCGGCCTTCGGGGTCGAAGGCATGCATGCGGTACCAGACCTCCTCGGGCATCCGGGCGACCACCGCTCGGAGCGCCGGTTCGTCGACGCGTCGGAAGATGGCGGCGCCGCGTTCCTGCCGCGAAAGCGCCTGGTCCGCCAGTTCGAACTCGTCTTCGACCACCAGTGAATTCAGCAGCGAATCGAAGATCGCTCCCGTCCATCGATCGCGATCCGCAAGGCATTCGACCAGCAGGAACCGGTTGGGGCCGGTCTGGATGAAGTACCAGTCGTATCTGGCGATCCGCTTCGAACTGTGGAGGTACTCGGCGGTGGCCCGGGCGGCGGGGAGGCCTGCCAGGGTCTCCTCGGTTCGCTGATTGGAAAAGACGAGGTCGGGATTGATGGCCTTGGAGTCGGCGACGAACGCCTCGAGCAGCATGGTGGGGGTGGTCGGGTTGGTTTCGCCGAAACCGCCGCCGGCCGCGGCCGGGGGGCGAAGGATTCGAATCGTGGTCACCCAGTCCGGGGGGTCGTTCTCGGCGTCGAGTACCCGAAGGACCGACGCGTCGCCGAGGCTGTTGTGCATTGCGCGGCTGCCGGGGGGCAACTCGACGGTGCAGCCGAGGACGTTGGATCGGAAGACCTCCGGAGGGGGGGGGTCTTTGATCGCTGAATCGCTCGTTTCGCCTGGGATCGCCTGCTGGGGCAGGAAGGCAATTTCTATCGGACCCGAAAGCCCGGCAAGGCTCGCCAGGTTGAAGGCTGATTCGGCGGGCCGTGCCGCGCCTGATGCGGCCCCCGACGTGGTCACGAGGCAGGCCATGGCCGTGGTCAGGGCCACGGCCTTCGCTGAAACTTGAAAAAAGGAGGGGTGGCGGCGGTGATTTGCAGCCCACCGCTTGATTCCGATCGTCACGGTGTCGCTCCAGGTTCGGCCCGAAGACCCCCCGAAGGGACCTCAGACGGCCGGTCGCGAATTGTACGTCGGACGGCGGACGGAAGCTGGGAACGGCCGATCAGGCAATCCGTCGGTTGACAAGCACGGGGGAATCTGTAACATCCGCCGTTCGCGCCCGATTTTCGCGCGACCGTCTGTTTCGACCATTCCGAGTCTCGGACTGGAGTTCACAGGCCTTTGTTTCCAGAGCCTTCCGCGGAAGGCTCGAATCGTGTTCGTCTCGTCCGACGCTCACGCGACTCGCGCATCTCACGTACCTCACATGGATCGGTGAACGGCATATGACCGGTGGCAAGATTCGAATCCGGATGGAAGCCTACGACCACCAGGCGCTCGACGCGTCTGCTCGTGAGATCGTGG
>NYSY01000123.1 GCA_002683215.1 Planctomycetaceae bacterium | reverse complement strand
TTCCGGCACGCCGCGGGCCGCGCGAAGTTCGACCTGATCCGGTCCGCGGTCGCGGCCTGGCCCGGGTGGCTCGACGACCTCGCCGCGATCGCCGGCCTCGAACCGCCGCCGATCCGCCGTGGCACGGTGGTCCTCGACAACCCGAACGTCAGCGGATTCGATCCGCCCAACTTCGACGCGATCCTCGAAGCGCTTCGCCGCGACGAGGCGGACCACGAGCTGGTCGATCCGGTGGACCTCCGCGGATACCGACCGGCCGCCCACCTTCGGGCCAGCCGCGGCGTCCGCGTTCCGAGTGACGGCGCCATCGACGCCTTCGCGGTCATGGAACTTCTCGATCGGACCGCCGACGCCCTCGGCGTCGAACGAAGCGACGGTCGCGTGGAGTCCGTCCGTGACGGAATCGTCCGGTGCGAACAAGGACCGGACGTTCGAGCAGCGCGGATCATCGTGGCCGCCGGTGCGGCCAGCGATGGACTGATCCAAATGATCCCCGAGCTCGACGGTCGCGTCCCGCGGATCCTCCACGGCACCGGGGTCGGCCTCCGGTGCCGCGCGACGCCCAACCTGGCCACGCCCGATGAAGTGCTCCGGACGCCCAACCGCGGCGCGGGGCTCGGCGTCTACCACGTGCCGATCGGATCCGATCGCTTCTACCTCGGGGCGACCAACGTGGTGTCCGTCGAAGCTCGGGAACACGCCCGACTCGGCTCGCTCCACCTCGTCCTGCAATCGGCGATGGACGAGATCTCCTCGGAGCTCCGACACGCCGAGTGTCGGATGGTGACCGGGCACCGGCCGATCGGCGCCGACGGATTTCCGTTGCTCGGTCGGACGAGCGTGCCGGGACTGTGGATCGCGACCGGAACCCGACGCGACGGCGTGACCGCCGCCCCAGAGATCGCCCGCCGCTTCGTGAACGAACTCCTCGGCATGGATGACGGCCTGCCCGAACCCCTGTCTCCCGAACGCACGCCGATCGTGGTGCTCGATCGTGACCAGGGCATCGACGTGGCGGTGCGAAGTCGCCTGATCGGCCCGGGATCGAGTCCCGGGGGGGGCGGTGGCCGGCTCGAGGACGAAGTCCGCCGCCAGGTCGTCCGCCTGTACGATCGCGCCGGCCTCGGCGTCGGGGTGCCCGCGGAACTGCTCGACCTGTATGCCGAGGGACGGCTCGATGGTTCGAACCTCGCGAATTCGACCTCGTGCCCTGCAGTCCGATCCAGCGAACGAGGCGTACGGCCATAGGACCGATCGAGGTCTCCAGAAGATCTACAGACACCTTCGGCCCTGCTTGAATCAACCGTAGATCGATGTCGGCACGTCGACTTTTCGAATCAACACCATCTCTCTTTCCAGCGGATGCCCGACTGGAAAATCGTCGACACGATCAACGACCCGGTTCTCGATCAACCGAAAAGGCTTGGCGAACAAATCTATGGGGCGAAAATCACCCGTCTCGATATCTTGATTGGCGAATCCAGCTTCAACAATGTGAGTCGTAGTGAGCAGGTACTTGTAATCCAGACTCTTGATGTTCTGCAGGAATCGATCGATATCGCGATATGAAAGGTGAAACAGGCAGTCCCTCACCAGAAGCAAGTCGCAATCCGGCAGCGTGTCGGAGCAGATGTCAGCAACGCCAAATTCAATGTTTTCTTGGGCGTGACGCCTACGGTTCTGCTCGATCAAATCCTCCACGATATCAAAGCCGAAGTACTTCACATCCACTCCGGGCAGGACCCTTATCATCCAATTGAAGTCGCCGCATGGCGCATCAACAATGGTCCTGACGTCGTGCTGCTGAATGACCGATGGCAGCCAATCTCGAAGATTTTCTGTGTAAGCGACACCTGATCCGACACCACTTGAAGACTCTGCGGTCGCCCAGGAACCGTCTCTGTAGATCTTGCTAAATCGATCTTTGTAGTTGTCAATCTGCAGCATTCCCTTGGTCATGTAATCCATCCTGGGTGCCTTGATACCCAACCCACGCCTGATGACCGCAACAGCAGCTGCGCAGATTCCGTCACGCTTGATCTTGTTTAGTGTCCTCTGGAAGTAGTGACGCATCATCTTGCCTAGGTTTCCTTAGGGATTGATGTGTTGTGCTCCGAGTCGCCGCGAAACCAAATCTTCGCCATTCGGAGACCCGTAACGGCGTTTAGCGACTTTAGCCGCCATTAAGCGACACTTAACGATACCGGATCGATTCTCTGATTGGAATCGCCCGCCGAATTGGAGAAAGGCCTTTGGTAGACGGCGAGTGCCCCGTTACCGAGGTGAATCCTGTCCGTGCTTTCTGAAGCTGGTTTTGAAGGTCGTCCGGGTGGGCCCCGAGGTGACTGGAACGCCTCTGAAAAACCGCATTCCGCATCGCTGATGTCGCTGCCCTTGGGCCGCGTCAGTCGTGTTTGACGAGGATCAGGTCGACCTTACCGTCGTCATCGATAGTGCCAGACGCTAGATACCGGATGATTCCATTCAGCTTGCCCGCGCATCGGAATCTACTCATCACTCCCGCATCGAAAGAAGGCCTAAAAAAGCCTCATCGAAACAAAATCCTGATGCGGATTGCGCATCTTTCTCGTGTTTCAAGGGTGTGTATGAGTCCGTAGATGACGCGGACCTCAAAAGATTCCCTAGGTCCGTGCATGGGTCCGTACCTCCGCTCTGA
The DNA here is from genome assembly GCA_002683215.1 of Planctomycetaceae bacterium. Classification (GTDB taxonomy): domain Bacteria; phylum Planctomycetota; class Phycisphaerae; order Phycisphaerales; family SM1A02; genus UBA12014. The sequence continues at coordinate 3,071 of NYSY01000123.1, read as the reverse complement.
CGCCGGATGCTCATGCCTCGCGGGCACGAGTGGCGTATACATGGGTCCCCGAAGCGATCCGCAAGCACAATCGTGTCAAATCGTCCTTCGACCGGCGATGAACGAAGTCTCCCCCGAACTTGTATTTCCGGAGTGCTGGTTGGCCGCTGGGAACCGCCGATCAGCGAAGACGGGCACCCTTGGCTCGATCCAACGAGCATTCCTAATCCCTGAATCGCGGCCGGGATTCGGCGAGATAGAGCCTCCACGGCGACGAAAATCATCTACCGGAAGCCCTCCCTCCGAACGCCGTCAGGTCATCCGCCTGTACGATCGCGCCGGCCCCGACGACCGTCGAATGAAGCACGGGAGTGAAGACATGTCCGACCCGAAGAAACAGATCTGGCTCCTCCGACACGCCGCGACCGAATGGTCGAAGAACGGCCGCCACACCGGGGTCACCGATCTCCCCCTGCTCCCCGAGGGCGAGGACGTGGCCCGGCGGCTTCGACCCGTCGTCGACGCCCACCATTTCGACCTCGTGCTCTGCAGCCCGCTTCAGCGGGCGCGACGGACCGCGGAACTGCTCGGCCTCGGTGACGCGGCGACGATCGACGCCGATCTCCACGAATGGAACTACGGCGACTACGAAGGCATCACCACCAAGGTGATCCGCCAAACGGTCCCGGGCTGGACGGTGTGGTCGCATCCCTGTCCGAACGGCGAGACCGGGGCGGAGGTGTCGACGCGAGCGCAACACGTGATCGACCGGGCCCTCGCCGCGACCGGCGACGTCGCGCTGGTCGCCCACGGCCACTATCTGCGGGTGCTCGCCGCGACCTGGCTGGGTCTGCCGCCGGAGGACGGTCGGATGTTCGACCTCGGCACCGGGACCTACTGCGTGCTCGGCTTCGAGCACGAGTACCGCACCGTCATCCGGTGGAACGCACCCGGTCCGGAGTCGACCGCGTGAACCGGACCATCGAAGTCACCGGGCACCGGCGCGGACTGCACGAGATCACGTCGATGGTCGCGGACGTCGTCCGCGACGCCGGACTCGAGGAAGCCCTCTGCACCGTGTTCGTGAAACACACCTCGGCAGGGGTCTGCATTCAGGAGAACGCGGATCCGTCCGCTCGGCGCGACATGGAGGCGTGGTTCGACCGCGTGGCGCCCGAAGACGAGCCTTGGTACACCCACGTCGACGAAGGTCCTGACGACATGCCGAGCCATCTCAAGGCGATCCTGACCGGCACCGCGGTCTCGATTCCGGTCGTCGACGGCCGACTGGCCCTCGGCACCTGGCAGGGCGTCTATCTCTGCGAGTTCCGCGATCGCCCATCGATCCGCCGGATCGTCGTCGTGGTGCGTTGAGTTCCGCGACCTTCGGTCGCTGGTTCACCGATGACGACGAACGTCGCCGACTTCGTCATACTCCCCCACATGCCCGAGACCAATGACACGTCCGCCAGCGTGGTGCTCCACTTCGATGCACCGATCTCGACCATCGTCCTGAACGACCCCGATCGGCGGAACGCGATGTCCCACGTTCTCTTCGATGGTCTCGAGGGATGTCTCGACCAGGCGGAGTCGGCGATCGATTCGGGCTCGTGCCACGTCCTGCGAATCCGCGGCGAAGGCCCGGCGTTCTGTGCCGGGTTCGATCTGGGGGCCATGGCCGAAGGCGCCCTTCCGTCCTTTCTCGAACGCCTCGGCGCCATCTGCCGGCGGCTTCGACACCTCGATGCGGTGGTGGTCGCCGAAGTCCACGGTCCCGCCCTCGCCGGCGGCTGCGCCCTGGTCTCCGCGTGCGACATCGTGCATGCCGGTCCGGACGCCGCGTTCGGATACCCGGTCCATCGCCTGGGCATCTCACCCGCGGTGAGTCTCGCGACGCTTGTTCCCGGCACCTCGCCCGGCGCGGCCCGGGCCCTGACCCTGTCCGGGGAGTTTCTCGATGCCGACGCCGCGGTCGGGATCGGGCTCGCCGCGGCGGCGCACGCCGATCGCGATGCGCTCGAGGAAGCGGTCACCACCGTGTGCGATCGGCTCGGGGCGATGGACGCCGCGACGCTTCGCGCCACCAAGCGGTTCCAGAACGAACTCGACGGCACCGTCGACCCCGACGTGTTCACGAGATCACTCGCGGCCAGCCTCGCGACGGCGGATTCCGAAGAGTTCCGGATCAGGATCGACGCGGTGATGGCGAAGAAGCGGGCGGCCGAGAATCGCACTTGATCCGAGCATGGCGTCTCGACGCCTCGCAACGCCGGCACGAGCCGGCGCGAGCCGGCCTGAATCTGGGATGATCCCGTACAGTTCGGGACGACGGGTCTCGATGATCGACGGCCGATGAAGAGCGCAGGATGGCACGGCGGCGCACTTGGAATCCGATCAAGATCGTTCGTCGCCGGCTGCAGCGCATCGAGCGTCAGTCGGCGACGCGAAATCGAACCCCCTGGGCACGGGCGATCGACTGGAGCCTGCTCCTCTCGTTTCCCCTGGCGTTCGTGTTCGCGTTCGCCCTCGACGCCAACGTCTCCCGGATCTCCACCGAAACCCTCGCGACGGTCCGACTGGGCCGGGACGACCGCGGAAGTCCGCTTCGCGGGGTGATCGTCCGGGATGAGCCGGTCGGCGTGCCGTGGCCGTTCGGAAGTCCGCTCGCCACGGTCGAGATCCGCCGTCGAACCATCGCCCACGGCTGGCCCTTCGCGAGTCGAACCACCGTCGCGCCGCTGGAGCTGCCGACGGTGCCACTGGCCGATCCAGACGTGGTCGTCGACCTCACCGGTCCCGACGCCGCGGCAGGACTCGCCGCCCTCCGCGACGCGACCGGCGTCGATCTGTTCGGCGGGCTCGACGTCGCGATGGACGTGATGACGTCCGAACGGAGACGTGATCTGGTCGACGACGTGCGCTCGCGTTCGACCACCAACACGCGGTCCTGGTCCGCGACGCTCGCCGCGGCCGCGACGCTCTGGCTGCTGCTCTTCGTCTCCAGCATCGTGGTGATCCGAACGAGTCAGGTCGGAACCTGGTTCGTCGGACGGTGGCGCCGTCGGCGGATGGTCGGAAAACTCCGGGATGGC
>NYSY01000122.1 GCA_002683215.1 Planctomycetaceae bacterium | reverse complement strand
TCTTCGACGCGGTCGATGAACGACGAAAGATCGTGTCGCCGCGTCCGTGTTTCGATCTCTCGAACCTGTCCTTCGGGATGCGGTTGTTCTACCGAGCCCAGCGTTTCAATCCATACTTCGGCCAGGGATCACCGAACGGAAGCGGGTGCTTCGTGGTCGGCGAGTCCGGCCGGTCTCGCTGGGAAGCGTTCCCCGAGATCATCGCCGACGATGGATTCGTCCAGGGACACTTCACACCGTCCGAGCGAGCCACCGTGTCCGAAGCCGAAGCGGTCGTGCTTCCCCCCCGGACCCTGTCCGCGATGGTCACGGTCCGAGCCCGGGTGCGACGTGGCACCTACGAGCTCGAACGTCGTTTTCCCGAATTGATGGGCAATCACGTCGCGCGCGGCGGCGGGATCCTCCGGAAGATGATCGTCCGGCCCTGGGAATGGCCCGCGATGCTGGTGTACGGCTACGTTCGAATCGCCGAACGCCTGATCGCCAGACGCCAGGCTGCGACCGGAACGTCCGGGTGGGGTCGCGACGAGACGGCCCGTTCCACCGATTGACCTCGCTCAATCGGCCTTGCGGGGTGCCGGGGCCGCGGGTCGCGCTGCGCCCCCGCGCGCATCGGCGGGCAGCGGTTTGATCTCGACCGACTTGAACTCGACCGGATGACTTTCGCCCTGGAGCGAGATCCATCCCCGGTCCAGCATGACGTCGCCGTTCCGAATCCGCATCTGGATCTGCGCATCCGGATCGCTCGGATCGAGCTGCGGCCGCTGGTACTTCATCACTTCGACGCCGTTCACGAAGTGGGTGATCGACTCGTTGCCGAGCACCTCGACCTCCGCGGTCACCCACTGGTCGCCGTGGAACGTCTCGCTGCGCGAATTCGTGCAGTGCCGCGTGACGACCTCCTGCTTCATCTCCACGTTGGTTCCCGGCGTGCAGAGATTCGCGGTGGACCGCTTGCCCGAGCCGCTTCCCCCGAGCAACTGGACTTCGACGGAGACCGGAAAATCCTGATCGGTGCGCATCGACTTCGGATCCTGGCAGTGAAGCATGATCCCGCTGTTCCGGTACGCCCAGCCGGGCCCGCCCTTCACCTGCTCCCCGAGAAAGCGGTAGACGACGCGGACTCGATAGCGATCGAACGGAACCTCGTGGAAGAGGTGGCCGAAGCGGCCGTTGAACGACTCCCAACCCGTGTAGTCCATTCGAATCACGCCGTTCTCGACCTTGACCGTCGACGACGGGTCCACGCCCAGTTCAGATCCCGTCTCCTTGTAGATCCAGCCGTCGAGATTCCGGCCGTTGAAGAGCGGCCGCCATCCGTTCTTCTCCGAAGGCGTCGGCACTTCGGGTGTCGCGGCCTTTCGCTTCGCGGGCTTCGCGATCGGCGCGGGCGGATCGCCGGCCTGCCCGACCGCGATCGACGTTCCGGAAAGGAGCAGGACCGCCGCGAAGCGAGCGATCGACGAATTCGTGCTGACGTTCATGGGTTTCATCCTAACCGTCCTCAGGGTCGTTTCGGCGGTCGATTTTCTTCGGCCGCCGGCGATTCGTACTCGGGATTCGGCTGGGGCATGGCGGCGTCGATCCCCAGTCGCCAGCCGGCGAGGGCCGCCGAGAGCCGCCGCACCTCGTCAGGACGGTCGACGGCGAGGTCGACCCGTTCTGCCGGATCCGACGCGAGGTCGTACAACTCGACGCGTCCGTCCTCGAACCACTCGATCAACTTCAGATCGCCGGAACGGACCGCCCCGCTCGGCGCCCCGCCCTGATTTCCGTAGTGCGGATAGTGCCAGTACAGATCACGTGGAATCGATTCGCGTCCGGGATCATCGAGCAGGCGGCGAAAGGATCGCCCGTCGATCGGTCGATCGGCATCCGGGTCGACGCCACAGAGATCGAGGATCGTCGGCAGCAGATCCGAACTGGTGATCGGCGTGTCACAGACCGCCTCCACCGCCGCACCGGGCGCGGCGACGATGCAAGGCTCGCGGATGCCCCCCTCGTACAGCCAGCCTTTGCCGGCACGGAACGGAAGGTTGGAAGTCGGATGTCCCTCGCTGGTCGAGAGCCCGCCGTTGTCGCTGAAGAAGATCACCACGGTGTCGTCGGCGAGCCCGAGTCGATCCAGTCCGTCGAGCACGGTCCCCACCGCTCGATCCATCGTCTCGACCATGGCCGCGTAGACCGCATGATCCTGCACCAGTCGAACCTTGCGGGATCGCTCTCGCCCCCAGCGCGGCCCGTCGATCGCCAACGATGCCCGTCGCGATCGGTGGGTCTCGACGAGTGCTTCCGGTGCGAGCAACGGGGTGTGCACCGAATAGAACGAGAGGACCGCGAGAAACGGCGCACCCGCCCGGCGTTCCATGAACTCGACCGTCTCGCGGGCGAGCCGGTCCGGCAGATGCTCGCCGCGGGGCCCGTCTTCGAGCCGGGGATTTCCGTAGGGCGAGAAGTACTTGCCACCGCCGTACGGTCCGCCTCGGGTCCAACCGCCGCGGTTCACATCGAAACCCTGGTCCTCCGGCCAACGGCCCTCCGGCCCGAGGTGCCACTTGCCCGCGAAGAAGGTGTCGTACCCCACGTCGCCGAGGCATTCGGCGATGGTTCGTTCCTCGAGCGGAAGTTCACGTCGATAGTCGGCGGGAATCAGCCGGGCCTTCCTCGCGCCACCGAACCAGTCGGTGGTCCGCGTCCGAGCCGGATTCCGCCCGGTCATGATGCTGCCCCGAGTCGGACTGCAGACCGGCGACGCGGCGTAGGCCTGCGTGAAGCGGACTCCGGACGCGGCCAGACGTTCGAGATTGGGCGTGCGGTAGAAGGTCGTCGGATTGTTCGGCTGGATGTCAGCCCAACCGAGATCATCGGCGACGATCAACACCACGTTGGGCGATCGCGCCGGCGTCGACTCGGAAGTTGAAGTTACTGAAGGCCCTTCGTCCGAGGTCGCTGCAGCGACCACGCCCGGCGGTGAGATGATCGTGGCGAACACGATCGCCGCGAACCGAAACCAACACCGGAGAAGAGGTGCATGCATGTCCGGAAGGTACCCGCTACGACCGCCGAGGTTCCGATCGCCCCCGAGGTCGCCAGTGGTCCGCGATCGTGGCGTTGGAGACGTCGAGCAACTCGAATGCCGCCCGACCTTCAAAAGGACATCGCCCCCAGCCATTTTGGAGGTGGCCGGGGGCGATGAGGGAAAAGGCACGTCGAAATACGCTGTCACATGGCTCGATGGTAATGCACCAGACCGACCGCTCCACCGAAAACTCGCGTAATCACCGATCGTTTTCAATCCCGATTCAGGGCATCCGGGGCGGACGCGAAATAAATCGCCCCTCCAAGGGCTGAAAACCCTGATCTTCGACCGAGCGATGCGGGGTGTTCCCTACGATGCCTTCGTGGCATTGCATCGCCGAATCCTCGTTCCCGAGCTGATGGACGACCCGGGTCTGGGGGCGGCGGAACATGATCACGCGCTTCACGGCCTCGCCCGCCTGAATCGAATCGCGTCGGCGGATCTGATCCTCTGGCGTCGTCTTCGACCGCACCTCGAAGCACTGCCCGACGATCGGCCGGTTCGCATCCTCGATGTCGCGACCGGGAGTGGCGATCTTCCGCTGCGGCTGGCGATGCGGACCCGGCGGACCTTTCCGGATCGCCGGATCACCTGGATGGGCTGCGACATCAGCGAGCATGCGCTCGAGGCGGCGCGACGTCGTGCCGAGGCGATCGGGGTTCCGTTCGAGACGCATCGCGTCGACATCACGACCGACCCCCTCCCCCCGGCCGACTTCGTACTCTGCAGCCTGTTCCTCCACCACCTCGAGACACCGATGGTGATCCGCCTGCTCCGAAACATGGCCGACGCGACCGGCCGGACGATGCTGGTCTCGGATCTCCAGCGGAGCCGTGTCGGCCTCCTGCTCGCGTGGACGTCGGCGAGGATCTTCAGCCGCTCTCCGGTCGTGCACTTCGACGCCCCGGCCTCGGTTCGCGCCGCGTTCACGATCGACGAACTCGAGGCGTCGGTCCGCACCGCCGGGCTCGAACAGGCACGGGTCACCCCGGCGATGCCCGAACGGATGCTCCTCGAATGGACGACGCCGGAGGTCCGTTCATGACGTCCGCTCGCGATCCGGACGTGGTGGTGATCGGTGCCGGCCCCGCCGGCGCGACCGCCGCCTGCACGCTCGCCGCGCGGGGCCACCGCGTCCTGCTGGTCGACCGCGCGAGCTTTCCCCGCGCCAAGGTCTGCGGCTGCTGCCTCGCCTCGAGCGGGCAGGCCGTTCTTCGATCACTGGGCCTGGGTGATCTGGTCGATGACGGCGTGCCGTTGGACACCACCGTCGTCCACGGCGCCGGTCGATCCACGACCCTTCCCTTTCCAGGTTCGGTGACGCTCTCCCGGGAGCGGCTCGACCCCGCCCTCATCGACGCGGCCCGACGGCGCGGCGTCGAGTTCCTTCCGCGGACCCGGGCCATCGTGACGGACCGCGACGAAGTCGAACTCCGACCGCTCGATGCGACCACCGGCGTTCCCGCGCCTCACCTCCGACCCAAGGCGATCGTCGTCGCGGACGGGCTCGGTGGACGCGCCCTCGACGATCGTCCGGCGTTCCGCTGGCGGATCGCCGGGCGAAACCGCTTCGGGGTCGGCACGGTGGTGGAAGACGTTCAAGACGCCCCTCGCCGCGGTGAACTGCTGATGCTGACCGATCGTGCGGGCTACCTCGGCGTCGCGACCCTGGAGGACGGCCGCGTCGATCTCGCCGCGGCCCTGCACCCGGAACGCACCCGGATCGGGGGCGGTCCCGCGGCGACCTGCGCCCGAATCCTCGGTGAAGCGCGCCTGCCCGGACTCGCCACCGCGGCGGCCGCCGCGAAGTGGCGCGGCACCCCGAGCCTCACCCGGACCCGCCGCTGCGTGGCCGCCGGCCGCGTGTGCTGCATCGGCGATGCGGGTGGATACGTCGAGCCCTTCACCGGCGAAGGCATGTCGTGGGGCATGGAGGCCGGTGTCGCGGTCGCACCCTTCGTCGAAGCCGCGATCGGCGGCGGGGACGCACGCGCCTGGAACCGAGCCCATGCGCAACTGCTGTCGGCCCGACGGCGTCGCTGCCGGACCGTCGCCTTCGCGATCCGACATCCCCGTGCGGCCATGCCCGTGATGCGACTGCTCGGAAGACTCCCGCGAATCGGCCGACGACTCGCCGGCGTTGCGAGCGGCCAGTCCCGCCCCCCGGCGGATGCGGGAGCCCTGGGATGAAGAAGATCGTGCGACTCGGCCCGATCGCGGTCGCGAATCCCCCCCATCGACTGTCGGCTGCGCGGTCTTTGGAAGTCGCCCGGGCCCTCGCCCCCGACGGCGTCTCGACCGCAGTGCTGACCCGGCTGCACGAGCGTTCCGGCATCGAGCACCGGAACTGCGCGATTCTCGAGGGGGATGGAAGCGTGTCCCTCTACGGCGTCGGTCCCGAGGGCGGCGAAGACGATCCCGTGGTTCCGGGCACCGCGGCGCGGATGATCGCCTACGAGGAACACGCCCGGCGACTCGCGGTCGAGGCGGCCGCCGGTGCGATCGAGTCCGACGGCCACGGCCCCGGCGGAATCACGCACCTCGTCACCGCCAGCTGCACCGGCTTCGACGCCCCCGGCGTCGACCGATCCATCATCGAGGCGGTCGGCCTTCGGGCGGACGTCCGACGAACCCACGTGGGATTCATGGGGTGTCACGCCGCGGTGAACGCCCTCGCGGTCGCCCGCGCGTTCGCCGCCGAGGATCCGAGGCATCGGGTCCTCGTGGTGTGCGTCGAGATCTGCTCGGTGCACTTCCACCGGGACCAGCGGCTGGATCGGCTGATCTCGAACACGCTCTTCGCGGACGGCGCCGCGGCGACGGTCGTCGCCCTCGACGACACCGGGCCCGAACTCGCGACCACCGCCGCCACGATGATTCCGGACACCATCGACGTGATGGGATGGCGGATCGGCGATCACGGCTTCGAGATGACGCTCGGAGCCGAGGTTCCGGATCATCTTCGCGCGAACCTTCCCACCTGGATCGAGCGGACCCTCGCCGACCAGGGCCTCTCCATCGACGCGATCGGCGGCTGGGCGATCCACCCCGGCGGCCCGCGGGTGATCGACGCGGTGGTCGAGTCGCTGGACCTTTCGGAGGATGCGGGCGCGACGAGTCGATCGATCCTTCGCGAGCACGGGAACATGAGCAGCGTCACCCTGCTCTTCATTCTCGACCGGCTCGCCCGG
>NYSY01000121.1 GCA_002683215.1 Planctomycetaceae bacterium | reverse complement strand
GTCGACGAAGGAGGCGACGGTGGTCATGAAGGCCCCGCGCAAGATGACGCTGGAGATGGCGCTCGAGTACATCGCCGAGGACGAGGCGGTCGAGATCACCCCGAATGCGATCCGGATGCGGAAGCTGATCCTCCGCGAGGTCGATCGAAAGCGGATGCAGCGTCATCGCCGGCAGCAGGCGGCCGACGCGGCGAGTCGGTAGGCTCGGGGCGTTCGGACCCCGGAGCCCGCATGACCGTCAACGGCAAGCCCATCCTGGTGCAGAAGTTCGGCGGGTCTTCGCTTTCGGACACCGCCCGGCTGGAAGTCTGCGCCGACCGGGTCGTGGCGGCGCTCGAACGCGGATACCGCGTGGTGGTGGTGGTTTCGGCCATGGGGCGGACCACGGATCGGCTGCTCGATCTCGCCGGATCGCTCGGCGGCGAGCCGGATCCGCGGGCCCTCGACCTGCTGCTCGCGACGGGCGAGCTCGCGAGCACCGCGATGATGGCCATGGCCCTCGCGCAGCGAGACATCAAGGCGACGCCGCTCGGCGGGCGGGAGGCGGGGATCCGCACCGATCCTCACCACGGCCGTGCCCGCATCCTCTCCATCGATCCGACCAGGCTGTCGGACCTGATGTCGGTCGGCGTGGTGCCCATCGTCGCGGGATTCCAGGGCGGCTCGCCGAATGGTGAGATCACGACGATCGGTCGAGGTGGCTCGGACACCACCGCGGTCGCGATCGCCGCGGCCCTGGATGCCGGGGAGACCGGTGGCGGTTGCGAGATCCACACCGACGTCGACGGGATCCACACCGCCGACCCGCGGATCGTCGGCGAGGCGCGTCGGGTCGACGTGATCGGTTCGGACGAGATGCTCGAGCTCGCCGCGGTCGGCGCGGGTGTGCTTCAGGAACGGGCGGTCGTCTTCGCCCGGCGTTACGACGTTCCGCTCCGCGTGCTGCACAGTCAGCACGGGGGACCCGGAACGGTGATTCTTCGGGAGGTCGAAGGCATGGAACGGAACTCGGTGGTCGGATGTGCGCTGCGTCGGGAACTCGGGCGGGTCGGCGTGTCGGGCCTTTCGGTGGGGGCCGGTCCGCAGTCCGCGATCTTCTCGGCGCTCGCCGACGCGGGCGTCATGGTCGACGACATCGTGCAGACCGCCGACGCCGCGACGATCTCGCTTGCGTTCACCGTCGATCTTGCGGATCTGCCGATGGCGCGGGACACGGTCCGATCCGCCGTGGATCGATTCCCGCCCGCCGAGGCCGCAGCGGTCGGGATCGACGTCGAGATCGGTCTCGCGAAGGTCTCGGTGGTCGGCTCCGGAATGCGGAGCACCGTCGGCGTCGCGGGCCGGATGTTCGAAGCGTTGGCGGACTCGTCGGTTCCGATCCTCAACATCACGACGAGCGAGATTCGGATCTCGTGTCTGGTTCCACAGGATCGCGGGGAGATCGCGCTGAGTGCGGTGCACGAAGCGTTCGGCTTGGACGCCGCAGCCGAAGGCGGGCCGTCGCTCGGGCTCGCCGGCGGCACCGGGGAGCCGCCGGAGGATTGACGCCGCGTGGGGGATGCGGGCCACTGGAGTCGATTTGCCGCCACCACCGAACCCTTGTCGATTTTACATAACACCGATTATCGGCGATGCATTTCGGGGTCAGGGAGGCGTTCGGGTTCCTGGCGTCGGATCGCCGGTTCACCGATCGGTCCGGTGATGCCCGGGTCGGTGCCTCGGATCCGTGGTCCGGCTCGCCATCAACGGTATCGGCGATCGGGTCCGCGTCCCATGATGTGATGCACCCCGAGGCCTCCGGTCGATCCGCGGTGGCCGTCGAAGTCGATGTGGTCGAGGCGTTTGTCGGGCTGCTTCGTGTTTCAGTTCCACAGCCGTTCAAGCGTTCATCGCTTCAAGCATTAATCGCTCAGGCATTCATCGCTCAGGCATTCATCGCTTCAAGCGTCGATCGCGTCCGTGATCACGGACTCGAGCCGTCGAACCGCGATGTTCGCCGCCGCCGGCTCCAGGCGTTCGGCGATGCGTTGGTGAATTCCGGCCCGATTCAGCCCGTGGCCCCGGGGTTGATCGGTTCGAATGTCGGTGTTCCACGGATCGAGTCCGATCGCTTCGGGCGGAACGAGCTCCGGATAGCTCAATCGATCCGGAAGCCACGGCAGGCATCCCGCGAGCAGCGATTCGGCGACGGCGATGCCGTAGAACTCGTGGCGTGCGGTCGACAGCACCCAATCCGCCCGTCGCAGGGTCTCGACGTACTCCGTCCGTGGCAGCCAGCCCGCATGTTCGATCCGATCGGCGTGGTCCCCGAGCATCGTCCGCATCGACTCGGGAACCCGTTGAAAAGGCTGGCCCAGCAGCAACCAGTGCAGTCTCGGGCCGCCTTCGGCTTCGCGTCGTTTCGCGGTGTTCGCGATTTCGAGCAGCTCGTCGCAGCCCTTGTCGTATTCCCACCGATGCGGCCACACGACCCGAACGGCGTCCGGATAATCCATCAGCGAAGTGTTATGTAAAATCGCGGCGGGGCCGCCTTCGTCGGATTCTCGATCCTCGGTGGTGGCTCGATCCCGGTCATCGAGTGATTCGATCGGTGGCGGGATCACCAGGCTCCTTCGTTCAAGCCGTTCCCGCCAACCTGGATCGAAGGGTTCCGGGGCGTGCTTCAGGAGCTTCTCGATCCCATCGATGAACGAGCGTCGGTTCCATGCCGAGTTCCAGACCACCCGGTCGGCCGCCTCGATCGACGCGAGGTTGGTGAAGGCGAGATGGGTGTCGCGTTCCCGATCCCGCTCGCGTGTCTTCGGTGAGGCGGGATACGCGATCTGGTTCTCGTGCATGTACAGGACGTGGGGTCGTCCACGGAGCCGCGGCGGCAGGGTGGCCCGGAGATCCGAGAGCGAGAGCATGCTGGTGGCGAAGATCGCGTCCGCGTCCGGGGACTCCCCCGCCGTCGCCCGCGCTCGCTCATCGGTGGCGAAGGTCAGCCCCGCCAGCCGGAGCCGCCATCGCGGCCCGCGGCCCGGCATGGTCCGAAAGGTCCATTCGTGTTCGGCGTGCCGTTCGATCGAGTGGCGGACCGCCCGATGCGAACCCCCGTCCCAGGGTTGGAAAGCCAGTACCCGCTTGGTCATCCGCGGAGTCTATGGCCTCCCGGGCCGGATCGCGGCCGAGCAACGAGGTTCTATACTGGACGCATGGATGAACCCACGCCCACGCCCGCGCCCGCGATCCTGCAGCCACTCTGCTCCGTGTTCAGGCGCTTTCTCAGAAGTCGTGGCCTGAAGTACACGACGGAGCGGGCGGACGTCCTCCAGTCGATCATCGATCACGACGGCCCGTTCGAGGCGGAGGAGCTGCTGCTGGCGATGCGTCAGCGAGGCCATCGCGTCTCGAAGGCGACGATCTACCGTACGCTTCGACTCCTTCAGGAGGCGGGGATCATCACCCAGGCGCTGTTCGACTCGAAGCAGTCGCACTTCCAGTTGATCTACGGCAAGCAGCCGCAGGATGTGATGGTCTGTCTTCGAACCGGACGAGCGATCGACTTTCAGAGTCCCGAACTCGTCGAGCTTCGTGATCGCATCTGCGCGGAACTCGGCTGGAAGGCGGTCGGGCACCGCTTCCAGGTCTTCGCGATGAGTCCTGAAGAGGACGACGATCCGGTACCGCCCGAGTTGTCGGACACCCCCGGCGACTGATCCGCCGGTCGGTCGATCATTCGTCCATCGATTCGTCAATCCATGAGTTCGTCGTCGAGTTCGATCGGGCGGGAGATCGCGTAGCCGCCGCCGAACCACTTCTCGAGATCCGCGAGCCGGCACCTCGGTGAACAGAATGGCCGGCTACGCTCGATCTCCACTCGTCCACCACAGGCCGGGCAGTGACGATCGGCGTCGACCGTGAACGATCTTCCTTCGCATCGGGCCTCGAGGGCGGCCTCGAGTCGCCGTCGGGCGTCTTCATCGTTCCGGTGATCGGCGACGGTGAGTCCTCGAAGATGTTCGCCTCGGTGGTCGATCCGCACGTCGATTCGATCTTCCGGGAGCGCTTCGGTGATCTTCGACGCCCATTCGATCGCAACGACCCGGCCCCGGTCGGCGAGGAGTTCATCGAAGCCGATCGCTTCGAGTTCTTCAGTCCCTTCGAGTCGATACGCATCCAGATGCGAGAGCGTCCCACGCGTTCCGAAGTGCTCGACGTGGACCACGAAGGTCGGTGAGGCGATCTCGGTCTCGGGGATTCCCAGTCCACGGGCGAGTCCACGGGCGAAGCGGGTCTTGCCCGCGCCGAGATCGCCCTCCAGCGCGATGCAGACCGGGCGCCGACAAATCTCGGCGATCACTTCGCCGGCTCGCTCGGTGCCTTCTTCGTTCCGGGTTTCGAGCCGGATGAATCGTTCGTCGTGCTTCATCGAGTGGGAGTCTATCCCGTTCCGCCCGTCGAGTCGCCGGCGTGCTCCCAGCCCAGTCCTTCGGCGTCGATCGACCGGCCATCGACGTCGACCAGGACGCGTCCCGAGGTCCCGGGCGTGGATTCGAATCGGCCGATGACCGTGATCGGCACGCCATCGATCTCGCCGGGGGGTTCCCGCCGGCACGCGAAGAGCAGTTCGTAGTCTTCGCCGTCACCGATGGCCGCCCGCCAGTCGCAGTCCGGGTTGCGCGGGAGTCGGTCGGCATCGAGTCTGACGCCCACGCCGTCGGCGGTCGCGAGTCGCGCGGCGTCTCGGGCGACGCCGTCGGAGACGTCCATCATGGACACGAGATCCTCGCCGAGGAGGTCGGCCAGGATGATGGCTTCCTCGATTCGGGGAGGGAAATCGAGGTGTCGGCCTCGTCCGTCGTCGGCGAGACTCCCACCGAGCCGCCCGGTGACCGCAAGCAGATCGCCTGCGGCCGCGCCCCGTCGAGTGACGACGCGCCCGTCCTCGCCACCGGGACGCGCGAGAATCGTGACGCTGATCACGTCGGGGGTTCCGGGTCGGGCGTGGGTCGCGAGGTCCCCGCCGATGAGTGGTGCGTCGAAGGCGAGCCCGGTCTCGTGGAGGCCGGCGTGGAGGGCTTCGGCCCAGTGCCGGTCGCGATCCGGGGAGAGCGTCGCGGTCGCGAGGGCCGCGACGGGGCGAGCGGCCATCGCGGCGACGTCGCTGAGGTTTCGCAGCACCGCCTTGCGACCGATGGCGTGGGGCGCTTCGTCCACCCGTACGTGTCGGCCGATCACCACCTGATCGGCCGCGACGAGGAGCCGTTCCGTCGATTCGAGTCCCAGCATCGCCATGTCGTCGCCGGGCGGGAGCAGCACGCGGCCGGGCAGGTCGCGGCCGCGCCGATCGAAGTGGCGGTGAAGCTCGGATTCCGAAAGCGGTCGATCGTTCATCTCGCCGGGTCTCCGACGGCGAGATGTGCGAGCAGTTCGGCATGGGTGATGGTCGCCCCCTGTCGCGCCCGGATGTGGGCCCGCCCTCGATCCACCAGGCGTTCGGCCCGACCGGGATCCTCGAGCAGAGACTGGATGGTTTCGGGAAGGCCGGCCCGGTCGCACTGGACCATCGCCTCGGCGGCGAGGAGTTCGTCGGCGATCGCTTCGAAGTTGGCGAGGTCGGGTCCCACCACCACCGGTTTGCCGAGGGCGATCGGCTCGATCATGTCGGAGCCGCCGAGATCGACGAAGGTACGTCCCACCACCACGAGATGCGCGAGTCCGTAGGCGGCCCTCAGTTCGCCGATGGTGTCGAGCAGGAATCGTTCGCCACCGTCACCGCGTTCCCCCCGGCTGCGGCGGACGCACCCCTCGAGATCTCGAGCCGCCGCGTCGAACCACTCGGGCTTCCGTGGAGCGCAGAGCAGCTGGATGCCCGCCGGCACCGCCTCGTGGAGCAGCCGATGTTCCTCCGGGGCGGTGCTGCCCGCGACCACCAGTGGTTTCGTCGGGTCGATGCCCATCGCCGTGCCGAGTTCCGCGGCACCCTCGACGGTGTCGGTGATTCGGGCGGTGTCCCATTTCATCGATCCGGTGACGCGGATCCGATCGGGCGCCAGTCCCATCGAACGGAAGCGATCGGCATACGTCTCGTCCTGCACCGCGGCGATCGTCAGGCCACCGAAGAGCCGTCGCGCGACGGGGCGGATGCGTCCGTATCGACGGTGGCTTCGGGCGCTGAGCCGACCATTGACCACCGCCACCGGAATCGACCGTCGACGGGCTTCGGCCAGGAGGTTCGGCCAGATCTCGAGTTCGACGAGTCCGATCGCGTCGGGTCGAATGCGATCGAGGAAGCGTCGGATGGCGGTACTCCCGTCGAAGGGATATCGCACCACCGCGCACCGGCCCTCGAACAGCGACCTCGCCCGGGCGAACCCGGTGTCGGTGGTGGTGGCGACGACCGGCTCGATCGCGGGATCGTTCTGAAGCAGCGCGTCGACCAGCAGATCGGTGGCGTTCACCTCCCCCACCGAAACCGCGTGAAGCAGCACTCGGGGCCGACCGGAACGAGGAAGCGTCTCGCCGTGCCCGAACCGGGCTCGCCAGTCGGTGTGGATCTTGCCGGTCCGGATCATCCTCGGAAGCCACACCGGGCTGCCCAGGGTCGCGGCGGCGAGATAGAGGGCGTCGATCGGACGCGGCATCGGAATCAGCCCGCCTCGTCCGGTGCGGCGGCGGGTGTGGCCCGACCCAGGTTTCGAAGTAACGCGGTCATGAACGTCGGTGAGTTGACGCCGTGCGAGAGGTTCGCGATGCGGCCGTCGGGTCCGACGTACACGAGCTTGGGAATCGTGTTCTGAGTGTCGAGCGGCTTGATGGCCGCCCGAAATTCCGGCGTGACCATGAATTCGAGCATGTCGGGTCCCGGCGACTTCTCGAGGTATCGGGTGACCGCGGCGGGACCACCCTGATCGACACTGACCCCCACGAGCGTCGCGACGTCGCTCAAGGCCGCCTGGTGTTCCTTGATGATCGACCGGACCTTTCGGCACGGGCCGCACCAGGTCGCCCAGACTTCGATGAGCATGGGTCTCCCGGCGTGGGCTGCGAGGGTCGTCGTCCGGCCCTCGAGGTCGATGAGCGGAACGGTGAACATGCCCGCCGGTCGGACGGCGGTCGAGGAGGTCGAATCGGCGTTCACGACGGTCGTGGCGGCGGCGTCCGATCCTTCGCCGGTCGCCCACGCGAGCAGGTCGGCGCAGGTGGCACAGGCGCCGGTGCTTCCCATGACGACGACGTACGCCACCGCGATGGCGGGGACGGCGGCGATGCTGAGGATGGTCCGGCGGGTCAACAACGTTCTGCTCCAGGTGACGGTCGAGTGTCACGAGGATAGTCAGAATCCTCGAACGGGATCACCGATCAGCTGGAGATCGCCCGGGATGGGTTCCCATTCCCAGCCATCTCGGCCCGCGTTCAGTCCTCGCACGGTACGAGACGGCCGGATTTCCATCCGGCGCGAACCTGATTCATCATCCGGATCTTCGCGGGGACGCCGACCACGTGGTTCGCGTGATGCGCCAGCATCCCGGGTGGCGTTTCGATCGTTCCTCCGGTCCACCGCCCCGACGCGATCTGGCCGTAGTTGAAGAACCGACTGGAGAGCCTGGTGGCGTTCGTCCGGCCGATGAATCGATTCAGCGTGGTCTGGTCGTCGTCTGCGAAGTTCGATTTCATCGCCTCGAACATCCGCAGCGTCGAATCGTTCGCGCGGCAGACGAACAGTCCCGAACAATGCCGGTCTCGATCCCGCTGACAGGCGATGTCGTGTTCGCCGAGCTC
>NYSY01000120.1 GCA_002683215.1 Planctomycetaceae bacterium | reverse complement strand
GCGGATGGACAAGCACGCCCAGATCGAGATCCGCGACTACGCCACCGCGATGTACGACCTCATCAAGGGGATCGTGCCGATCACCTGCGAGGCGTTCGAAGACTACCGCTTGAACGCGATGCACCTCACCTCGCTGGAGATCGAAGCGATCCGGAACGGCACCCCGCTGGATACCACCAACAAGCGGGAAATCGCGGAGTGGGAAGCCAAGCGGGCGGATCTCGGGCTGGGCTGATCCCGGTCCGGCGTCGCCGACCGCATCCGCTCGGTGTACGCTTCAGGCATGCCGCAACTACTGGAAATACGTCGTGCCGGAGCCTGTCGATCCATCTCGACGGGCGTCGGCGTCCTGCTGGCCCTGGTCGCCCGAACCGATCTCGTCGTCGCCTCGACCGATGCCGAAGATCCGCCGCCGAACATCGTCATCGTCTTCACCGACGATCAGGGCTGGGGCGACCTGTCGTGCTACGGCTCGACCGACATTCCCACGCCCAACATCGATCGACTCGCGGCGGAAGGAATGCGGTTCACCGACTTCTACGTCTCGCAGCCGGTCTGCTCCGCATCCCGAGCGTCGCTGCTGACCGGCTGCTATCCGAACCGGCTGGGCATCAGCGGCGCGTTGGCGCCGAGCGCCCTTCACGGACTCGATCCCGAGGAGACCACCATCGCGGAGGTCGTGAAGCCGCTCGGATACGCGACCGCGTGCTTCGGCAAGTGGCATCTCGGCCACCGCGAGCCGTTCCTTCCGACCCGCCAGGGCTTCGACGAGTACGAGGGGATTCCCTATTCCAACGACATGTGGCCGGGGCACCCCGAAAGTCCGAAGGCCTGGCCGCGACTTCCGTGGTACGGCGCCGACGGGCCGATCGAATTCATCGACGACCTCGACGACCAGCAGATGATCACCCGTCGCCTGACCGATCTCTCCGTGGACTTCGTGCACCGCAACGCGGACCGGCCGTTCCTCCTGTACGTTCCGCACTCGATGCCGCACGTGCCGCTCGCGGTGGGGCCGGAGTTCCGCCAGTCCTCGATGTACGGCCCCTATGCGGACGTCATCAAGGAGATCGACTGGTCGGTGGGGGAGATCGTGAAGGCGCTCGAGGAGGAGGGCGTGCTCGACCGGACGATGGTGATCTTCGCCAGCGACAACGGCCCGTGGATCAACTACGGGGATCACGCGGGGACCACCGGCGGTCTGCGCGAAGGAAAGGGAACGACGTTCGACGGCGGTGTCCGCGTGCCGTTCGTGGTTCGTTACCCGCCCGTGGTACCGGCGGGAACCACCTGCGAGACGCCGTGCATGACGATCGACGTCCTGCCGACGATCGTCGAGTTGACGGGCGCCGAACCGCCCGTCCGGAAGATCGACGGCCGAAGCATCCTGCCCCAGTTCAAGGGGATGCCCGGGGCGGCGGCGCCGCACGAGGCACTCTTCTTCTGGTACCGAAAGGACGAGCTTCAGGCGATGCGGATGGGACGTTGGAAGCTGCACTTCCCGCACACCTATCGATCGATGGAGGGGCGTCCCGCGGGGAACAACGGGCGACCGGCGAAGTACACCTACGGGGTGAAGATCGGGCCGGCGCTCTTCGATCTCGTCGACGATCCGGGTGAACTGAACGACGTCGCGGATCAGCATCCCGAGATCATCGCGCAGATGGGCAGGCTGGCGGCATCGGCCCGCACCGAGCTGGGGGATTCCCTGAACGAGATCGACGGCGAGGAGATCCGTGAGCCGATGCGGGTCGACTGACGCCACGATTCGCGGTGGCATGAACGCAGGAAGCGCGTCGAGGACGAGCCGGCGATCTTCGTATGCGGAGCCCGGTGGCGGGCTCGGGTCAGAATCGATCTTCGTCGGGAATCGCCACCGTGCCCAGCAGGGGGCTGGTCTCGTCGATCTGCAGCTGGACGATCACCGAGGGGGTCGGCGCTTCGGTCCGGAAGAACCCACCGGCCACCGGTGTCTCGCCCCACTGATCGAAGAAGTCACCGAACCAGACTCGCCTGGTCTCGCCCGCGCCGAGGCGGTCGATTTGGAGCATGTAGCGCCGATTGACCCAGACGTCGACTTCCTCGAAGGACTGGGGCGACGCGTTGACGATGATCAGGTCACCGGCGTCCCGGAACACCTGCACGGCGATCATCGAGCCCTGCCCGAGTTCCTCTGGGTAGGGTCGTCCAGCCTGAGACGGTTCGTAGCGACGACCGCCACATCCCGCGATCACGATCATCAACAGGGCCGCGAGGAGCATCTGGCCGGTCTGGTGTCGACCGGGGATCCGGTCCGTCGGGCGAGGTTGTGTTCGCGTCAATGCTGGCATCGCGGCTGCATGGTAGCGGAGGCCCGTCGATCGCATTCCGGCCTCGGGGAAACGGCGTAGAGGTGCTACGATCGGGGCATGAGCGTGGGCATGAGACCAGATGGAGTTCCCGAACGCAGGTTGTCACGGTCGATCGCCGAGATCGCGGTGACGCACGAGCTGGACCCCCGGATCCCCGGAGCGGTCCCGGGATTCGACGCCCCGTTCTTCCAGGCCGGGCTCGCCGGCTACTCCGACGGGGCGATGCGGCTCATCGCCCGCCGCCACGGCTGCCCGTTCTGCGTGACCGAAGCCCTCCTCGACCGGACCCTCGTGAACGGGGGGAAGGGGCGTCGCAAGGAGGATCCGGACCTGATCGCGTCCGAGTGCGGCATGGGTGAGATCGAGGACAACCTCGCGGCGGGGCTGGAGGATCACCCGATCGCCGGCCAGATCATGGGATCCGATCCGGCGGAGATGGCCCTCGGCACGGAGATCCTCGCGGGCATGGGGTACGAGGTGCTCGACGTCAATCTGGCGTGCCCGGTCAAGAAGATCAAGAAGCGGTCGCGAGGCGGCCACTTCCTCGCGCATCCCGACGCGGCGATCGAGATCCTCCGCGCGGTGCGGGAGGCGGCCGGCGATCGAGTCACCACCCTCAAGCTGCGGCGGGCGTTCGACGACACGCCCGAGATGGCCGCGAATTTCGAACGGATCTTCGACGCCGCCTACGAACTCGGATACGCATGGGCGACGGTTCACTGCCGGACGGTCGAGCAGCGGTACGTCGGGCCGGGCCGGTGGGAGTTCCTGCAGGATCTCGTCGAACGGAATCCCGACCGGGTCATCTTCGGTTCCGGCGACGTGTGGACCGTCGAGGACATCTTCTCGATGATCGAATTGACCGGGGTGAGCGGGGTGTCC
The DNA here is from genome assembly GCA_002683215.1 of Planctomycetaceae bacterium. GTDB lineage: Bacteria > Planctomycetota > Phycisphaerae > Phycisphaerales > SM1A02 > UBA12014. The sequence goes on along the minus strand of NYSY01000120.1, from coordinate 8,568 downwards.
GTCGCGCGTGGCTGCATCGGCAATCCGTGGATCTTCCACCACGCTCGTGAACTCATGGCGGGCCGGACGCCGACGCCGCCTTCGATCATCGAGCAGGGTCGGACGCTCCGGGATCATTTTCGCTACGCGAGCGTGATCCATGGAGAGCGGGTCGCCAGTCGACAGATGCGGAAGTTCGGCATCAAGTTCGCGGCGATCCACCCCGAGGCGGCGGTGGTGAAGAAGGCGTTCATCTCGGCGGAATCCCTCGACGACTGGTCGTCGGTGATCGACCGGTTCTACGACGCCTCGTATGCTGGCCTCGGCACCGGAACCGGCGACGATGATCTCGCGACGCCCCGGATCGCACGCTGATCCGGGTGCCGACCCGACATCACGAAACACGACCTGAAGCAGTCTGGCCCACCTCGAAGCGTCGGGGGATCGATGTGGCCTGAAAGCGGCCGATCACGCCCGGCGACGCCTTTGTTCACTTCAGAGCCCCCACGCCGGGAATGAGGCGCTGGAAGCGGGGGATGGGGTGATGACCCCGCTTGCGGTTCCTCGAGTGATTCGAGGGTGTCGGCGGACCGATGATCGTTGCGGAGAAGCATCGAGACATCATTTGAAGGGGATCGACCAATGCCCGATACGACGACGGCGACCACCGAACTCCTCGATGCGATCCGGGGCTTCCTGGAGGATGGGAATCTGGAAGAGGCCCGCTTCCTGCGCGATGCGATCCACGAATCCATCGCCTCCGGTGACGACTGGATCACCTTCGCGGAGTCGAGCCTGCTCGAGACGTTCTGAACCGATGCGAGCCGGCGTCGCCTCGGTCGCGGTCAGGTCGCATCAGGGATCGACGCTCCGCCGTCCGAACTCGATCACGTGTACCACGCCGGCGGAAGGTCGACCGTCACCGGGCGGCATCACGCCGATCACCAGGCGAAATCCCGGGGGATCGAAACCGATGCGTTGAACGCTTCCGCCGACGCCGAGGCCGACGAGATCGAGGGCTGGAAGCATCTGGTGATCCTCGACACGGTTGATTCGAACCGCCGCATCCACCCGGCCCGTGGGATCCCGACGACCGGGGATGGTGGCGGCCAGCATCGTCGGCGAAGATGCGATCCGGGTTCCAAGACCGGCTTCCGGGCCGATCGGCGCGGCGTATTCCCGCCGTGGGCGGTCATGAACGGTGATGACGCCGCTTCTCGGGGCACCGAACGTGGCCCGAGGGGCCGCGACGGCGATGCGATCGTCGCGAAGAATCGTGATCGAACGGCCGGCACGGTCGAGCCGCGCGGGATCGGGACGCAACAACACGCCTTGTCTTCGATGCGGCCGGTCGGTCGAGAAAATCCACGCACCGCCGGCGCGATCCACGACGCCATCGTCCGGAGACGGAAGCGGAACATCGAATCCCGGGGCACCCACCACGATGACGTCCGCGACCGCGAGGGCGGTGCCGAATCGGAGTCCGGTGATCGAGATTGGGGGTTTCAGTTCGATCGGCGGCCGAATGCTTTCGCCGACGATCCGACAGCACGCCACCCGGCCACGATCGAGCACGCCCTTCACGTCCGCCCGCGGCCCGCCCACCACGATGAGGTCCCCGACGATCGCGACGGCTTCTCCGAACCGGTCTCCGATGTTCGAATCGGGGGGGATCACCGGGCCGACCACCCCCCAGCGTTCGTTCCGGCACCGAAAGAGCCACGCGCCGCCCCGTTCATCGTTCATGCCGGGCGTGCCGACGACGAGCAGGTCGTCGGCGATGGCGAGATCGGTGCCGAATTCGTCCCCCGCGCGTGATCGTGGTGATCGAAGTCGGGCGGCTTCGCGGTATCCGTCTTCGGTGCGTTCATGAATCGTCACCATTCCGGCGGCGGGGGGACCGTCACGTCGCCCGTCATTGCCGACGAAGACCCGCGCTCCATCGATCGCCACCGCGACTCCGAAGCGGTCCGCAGGATCGACATCGAGCGGCGGATGGATGGTGGTGGAGATCTCCGTGATCCGGACCACGGGGACGGTGGGCATCGCGTCGGTCCGGCCGGTCGAGCGGCGGATCGACGTTTCGATCTCCGATGCCTCGATGCCGGAGGCCTCGAGGCCCGATGCATGCATTCGCGGTGGATGGAGCACAACGATCAGCATGACGGCGATCCACGTCGGAAGTCCGCCGTGTCGAGCCTTGAATCCGGCCCCGCGTTGAACCGGTCGCGTGGAAGTGGTGTCGATCGCGAGCACGAATCGATTCCAGGCCCCGGCACGAGCCTAGCCGCCTCCGCGACCCGGTCTCGAAGACCCGTGTTTTTTCGTGTCACACCCCGGGCGGATCGTCATAAGGAACGGCAACGGGACGCCCCCTGCGTCCCCCCAACCGAAGGAGACGACCATGCCGGCCACCACCATCAACGTCAGTTCCTGCATCGAACTGCTGCTCGCGAACCTGGCGACGGAAGCGGCCCACGAGGCGGAGATACTTCGGGAGAAGATCCGCCGGGCCGAGCGGGCCGGCGAAACGTGGTTGACCATGGAGGAGAGCGCCCTCCTCGAATCCTTCTAGGTTCGAAATCGGGTTGCTGCGGAAAGGGACGAGTCCGAGGAGCTCAGCCGCGTCGACCACGGCGGCCGCGACCCTTCCCCTTGCCATCCTTCCGGTTCCGCCCCTTCGTCCAGCCACCTTCGGTGCCGCGGGTGCCTCTTCCGGTGAATTCCCGGTTCTTTCGTCCCGCCCCCGCCTCCGGGGCGTTCGCCACCACCGGAGCACGTTCGACGAATCGCACCACCACGAGATCGAGTTCCCGGGCCGCGGGATCGGCGCGAAGGATCCGGACCGTGACCTGATCGCCGAGAGCGATGCTCGCGCCGCTCCGGGTCGCGATCAGCCGCCCGGTACGTCGGTCGTGCGACCATCGTTCCTCCCGGCCGCGGTCGTCTCCGGGCGAGGAGAGGCTGGCCATGCCGTCGACGAGGTACCGATCGAGGCTCACGAACAGGCCGCCGTTGGGCCGGATGTTGGTGACCACGCCGGGAAGTTCGTCGCCGAGATGCTTCTCCTCCAGGAACTGGATGACCAGGAAGGTGCGGAGATCGCGCTCGGCGCTCGCCGCCGCGACCTCCATCTCGGAACAGTGCAGGCCGATCTCGAGGAGCTTTCCTTCGTCGACGACCCGGGAGTCACCTTCGAGAATCGACCGGAGTCGTCCGCGGGCCTTGCCGCCGCCGGTTCGACGACCGTTCTCGGTGTGGTCGAGGTAGGCGTCGATCGCGCGGTGGACCGTCAGATCGGGATATCGCCGGATCGGGCTCGTGAAGTGGGCGTAGTGGTCGCTTGCGAGCGCGAAATGACCGATGACCGCCGGGGAGTAGGTGGCCTTGGTGAGCGTGCGGAGCACGGCGAAGTGGATTCCGCGGGCGGTCGGGCTGGAGCGGGTCGCGTCGAGCAGCGACTTGATGTCGGAGCGATCGGGTTCCTCGGGCAGGTTGAAGCCGATCGCCCGCGCGTGCTCGCGCAGATCCTCGATGTCGTGGAACGTGGGCTCGGGGTGGACCCGCCGAAGCAGTGGGAGGTTGAGGTCGGAGAAGACCCTCGCCACCGCTTCGTTGGCCTCCACCATGAACATCTCGATGATGGTGTGGGTGAAGGCGTCGTCCTCGGGCTGCGCGTCGACCACGTGGCCGTCGTCGTCGAAGACGAGTTCGAATTCCGGGAGACCCAGCACCAGCATGCCACCGCGGAGTCGACGACTTCGAATGGTCTTCGCGAGCCGGTCGGCCAGGCGGAGCGCGTCGAGCAGATCTTTCTCGTACACGGGCTCCGATTTCGAGTGCCGCCGAGCCTCCTTCTGATCACCGTCGATGAGGGCCTGGGCCTCGAGGTAGGTGAGTCGCTTCCGCGACCGGATCAACGTCCGCGCCAACCGGGTGTCCAGCACCCGTCCGCGCGCGTCGAGCGTGATGAAGGCGCTCTTCGTGAAACGAGGGACGCCTTCCTGGAGCGAGCAGACGCCGTTCGAGAGCGTCTCCGGAATCATCGGAAGGACGCGTCTCGGAAGATAGACGCTGTTTCCCCGGCGCTGCGCCTCGAGATCGATCTCGCTCCCCGCTTCGACGAAGCTCGCGACGTCCGCGATGTGGACGCCGAGTTCCCACGCTCCGGTCGACTCGTCGAACTCGATCGAGATCGCATCATCGAAGTCCTTGGCGTCCGGGGGATCGATCGTGAAGACGAGTCGTCCGGTGAGATCCTCGCGATCATCCTCGATGTTCTCGGCATCGCGTTCGAACGACGCGGCGGCGTTCCGGGCCTCGTCGAGCAGCGCGTCGGAGAATCCCTCGCGCAATCCGTAGCTCTCGATGACCGCACGCGTTTCGACGTCGGGTTCCCCCGCGACGCCGAGCACCTCGGAGATCGCGGCCTCGCCGACCGTGAATTCATCGGGATGGATCACGAGCTCGAAGACGACCTTGTCGCCCGCCTTCGCGTTCTTCGCATGCGGATCCCGCACGATCACCGGGGCCTGGAGCATCTTGCCGTCGGGGTCGATGAACCAGCTCCGGCCCCGCTTGGTCAGGGTTCCGGCGAAACGGGTCTGGCCGCGTTCGAGGATCTCGACCACGCGGCCGGAGACCGAACGTCGCAGCGATTCGCCCGCAGGAGCCTTCGACTTCACGGCCCCGCGTCCACGCTCGCGGCGGGATTCGCCACGCCGCAGGACCCGGCAGCGGACCCGGTCGCCCGAGATCGCATCGCTGTTGTCGCCGCGGGGGATGAAGAGATCTCCCTCGCGATGGGGATGGTCGGGGCGGACGAACGCGAATCCCTTCGGATGAACCTTGATCGAGCCCTCGACCTCGTCGCCGTAGGCGGGCAGGCGGAGGTTGTCGTCTCCGCCGACTTCGAGGCGGCCCTGTTCGACCAGAAGATCTACCGCCTGCTCGAAGATGGCGGCGTCCTCGCCGGGGATCTGCATCCGGCGCTCGATCTCGCCGATCGGTGCGGGGCGGTAGTTGTCGTGGGTCAGGTGGGCGAGAATCCGCCCGGAAAAGCGTGATGGCATGAGTGGATGCTACCGGGAGGGGCGTGCGCCTGTTCGGCGAAGTGCCCTGCTTCCGTGCGGGAGGCCGGTCACTTCTTCTTTCGCGAGGTGGCGGATTTGGGCCGGGAAGCGGTGGTCTTGGAGGCGGCCTTCTTCTTCGCGCCGGACTTCTTCGATTGCTTGGCGGGCTTGGGAGATTCGCCGCCGCCGGTCTTCTGTTTCTGGTCGGCCTTCCGCTGTCGGCGGGCCGCGTCGACCAGGTTTCCGACCCCGCGACCTTCACGAGCCTCGTGGGTGGGCGTGGAGGTGGAGCCGGAGATCTTCTTTTCGGGGGGCTCGACGGACGCGTCGTCCGAGGACTTCGTCGTGGAATCACCGGTGTCCGCGGCCGCGTCGGCCTTGGAGGTCTCGGAGTCGCTCGACGAGCGGCTTGAGGATTCGGACTCGGATGCGGGGGGGGCGGCGCCGGAACCGCCGACGAGGATCGCCGCACCCATGCCGATCAGTCGCCGGAGCTTTCGCTTCCCACACTCGGGACAGGTCTTCTCGGGATCGGCGGTGATGGATTGGAAGAGCTCGAAGGCATGCCCGCAGGCGTCACAGACGTAGTCGTAGGTCGGCATGGTGCAGCTCGGTCTCAGGCCGTCGGGGGTTCCGCGACGAGCATCACCTTGGCGGGTCGGAGGACGACGTCACCCATGGCGTAACCCGGTGAGACGCAGATCGCGACGCTTCCGACCTCGAGGTTCTCGTCTCCGGTCTCGAAGGGCTTGACGCCGACCGCCTCGTGCTGCCCGGGTTCGAACGTGGTTCCGGGCTCGGCGGTGAGGATCGTCACGCCGTTCGACTCGAGCGCCCGCACGATCTCGCCCCGGACCATGCCGACGCCGGTCACGACCTGCTCGATCGTGGCGCTGGCACCGACGGACTGCAGCGCGAGGTCGAAGTGATCGAGGGCCGGGAGAAGCGACCGGACCACGCCGGAAAGGCCTTCCTTCCTCGCTCGACCTTCGTTCTCGATCGAACGTCGCTGGAAGTTCCGGAAGTCGGCGAGGGCTCGCATCCGTCCCTCCTCGGCGGTGTTCGCCTCGGCGGCGAGCCGGGCGACGAGGGCGACGACCTCCTCCGGCGTCGCGTCGATGGTCTCGTCGGCGATGCCGAGCTCCGCGAGCACCGCCTCGTGCTCGACGGGATCTACCGTGTCGCCGCCTCCGCCTCCGTCGTCGTTGTCGGGTTCGAGCGTGGTTTCAGGTTCGGTCGTCATGTCGGGCCATTCGGGTGATCGGGCGGCGGGGATCGGAGCCCGCGCCGGCCTTCGAAACTCAGGAGAAGGAGTCCTTGATTCTCGTCCAGAGACTCGGTTCCGCGTCGTGGATCTCGAGCTCTTCGGTCTCAGCGTACTTCGAGAGGAGGTTGCGCTGGTCCTCGTTCAGTTTTCGGGGAACGACGAGTTGCAGCACGGCCACGAGTTCGCCGCGTTCTCCGCCTCGGAGTCGCGGGCATCCGTGACCGGGGATCCGGTGGATCTCCCCGTGCTGGGTTCCCGCCGGAATCTCCAGCTCCACCACGCCGCCCTCGAGCAGCGGGACCTCGAGGGTGGCGCCGAGGGCGGCCTGGGCGAACGCGACCGGGACGACGGTGACGAGGTCGTTCCCGTCCCGCTGGAATCGATCGTGTTCCTCGACGCCCACCACGACGTGGAGGTCGCCTCGGGGGCCGTCGCCGCCCGGCAGATCCTCGGGACGCGGCGGCTCGCCTTCGCCCTGGACGCGGATCGCCTGCCCGTGCGAGATGCCGGCGGGCACTCGGACCTCGAGGGTCCGCTTGACCGAGATCCGGCCGGCGCCGCGGCAGTCGCTGCAGTGATCGGTCACGACTTCGCCGCGACCTCGGCAGTTCGGGCACGCCACCACCATGCGGAACATGCCGCCGAGCCCCGCTTGCTCGACCTTGCCCACGCCGTCACAGGTCGGACACTTGACCGGTCGCGTACCGGGCTTGGCGCCGTTGCCTTCGCAGGTGTCGCAGACGTCCAGTCGCCGGAACTCGACTTCGCGGGTGGTGCCTTCGAGGACTTCTTCGAGCGTGATCTCGATCTGGGTCTCGAGGTCGTATCCACGCACCGGGCCGCGTCGGGCCCGCCCGCGGCCACCGCCGCCGCCGCCGCCGAAGATGTCGTTGAACATCGAGAAGATGTCGTCCGGATTCATCCGGTTGAAGTCGTGGCCGGGGGTGCTTCGCAGTCCCTCGTGACCGAATTGGTCATAGCGGCCCCGGCGATCCGGATCCGAGAGTACTTCGTAGGCCTCGGCGCATTCCTTGAACGACTTCTCGGCTTCCCCATCACCCGGATTGCGGTCCGGGTGGAACTTCATCGCGAGTCGTCGATACGACCGCTTGATCTCGTCCCCTGATGCAGAACGCTCCACGGAGAGGACTTCGTAGTAGCAGCGGGTGGTGCTCATCCGGATCGTTTCCCGGAGATGGTGGATTCAAGAACGCGGGGAGGGCCGGTCGAAGGACCGAACCCTCCCCGCGTCGCGTGACGGCGAAGGATCAGCTGATCGCCCCCTCGACGGGGGCGGTGTCGTCCTTCAGTTCGGTCAGGGCGACGTCCGTGGTCAGCATGAGGCCCGCGACGCTCGCCGCATTGGAGAGCGCGGTGGTGGCGACCATGGCGGGATCGATGATCCCGGCCTTCACGAGGTCCTCGTACTTTCCGCTGGACGCGTTGAAACCGTGCCCACCCTTGCCATCGCGGATCTTGGAGACCACGAGGTCGCCGTCCACGCCCGCGTTCGCGGCGATGCGGAAGGAAGGCGCTTCGAGGGCCTCGGCGAGGATGTCGAAGCCGAAGCGTTCGTCACCCTTGCCCTTGCGACGGTTCTCCTCGACCGCGGAGATCGCTCGCAGGAAGGCGACGCCGCCACCGGGGACGTACCCCTCCTTGGCGGCGGCCCGAGTCGCGGAGAGGGCGTCGTCGACGCGGTCCTTCCGCTCCTTCATCTCGAGTTCGGTGGCACCACCGACCGAGAGGATGGCCACGCCACCGGTGAGCTTCGCGAGTCGTTCCTGGAGCTTCTCACGGTCGTAGTCGCTGGTGGATCGCTCGTACTGGGCGGAGATCTGGGACGCCCGGCTCGCGATGTCCTTCTTCTTGCCCGCACCCTCGATGAGCGTGGTGTCGTCCTTCGTGACGACGACCTTCCGGGCGGTTCCGAGTTCCGCGAGCTCGATGTCCTCGAGGCTCCGGCCGAGGTCCTCGCTGAAGAAGGTGCCTCCGGTCAGGGTCGCGATGTCTCCGAGCATCGCCTTGCGACGATCACCGAAACCGGGGGCCTTGACCGCACAGACCTCGAGCACGCCACGGAGTCGGTTCACGACGAGGGCCGCGAGGGCTTCGTTGTCGACGTCCTCGGCGATGATGAGGAGGGGCTTCCCCGCACCGGCGATCTTGTTGAGGAGGGGCAGCAGGTCCGCGAGGTTCGAGATCTTCTTCTCGTGGATCAGGATCATCGGCTTCTCGATGATCGCCTCG
>NYSY01000119.1 GCA_002683215.1 Planctomycetaceae bacterium | reverse complement strand
GTCGTATCCGCTGGCGGTCGGCGGAAGCGAGACGTAGTAGTCGGGCCCGATGCCGGCCGGTGAGGTCTCCCGGAAGTCGAGCGCGATCGACTCCCCGGATGCGGGATCGAAGACGATCATGAAACCGCCGCCACCGAGGCCGCAGGAGTAGGGCCGTGTCACCGAGAGGGTGAGTGCGGTCGCGATCGCCGCATCAACGGCATTGCCACCCGCCTTCAGGATCTCGACGCCGGCGTCGCTCGCCATCGCCGAGTCCGCCGCCACGGCGCCGTTGGCGAACCGCGGGCCCGGATCGATCGCCGCCGATGCGTGGATCGGTGTGTCGCCCGTCGGATCCACGGGGGCGGGATCGGGCGTCACCTTCGTCGAATCGACGCAGCCGGCGGTCGTCGATGCCAGCAGCGACAGGAGCAGCGGAACGCGAACGGCGGAGGTGATCCGGGAAACCAGTCGCATGCGGGCGCTCCGAGAGTTCGATTCGGAAGGACGGGACGGACGTACGGAGTCTAGACTGGGGCGGTTTCCGTCGTGGGGAACCCGTCAGTTTCGTCGTGATCTTCGGAGCCGCTTCATGTCCCTCATCGGCATCGAACAACTCGTCTTCGTCGGCGGCAAGGGTGCGGTGGTGGCGTTCGATCGTTTCGACGGGGTGGAAGCATGGAGCTGGGAGGCCGAGCCCCAGGCCGGCTGGGTGGCGAAACTCGGGATTCCCGCGTACCTCTCGGTCGCGCTCGATGGTGATCGACTGATCGTGGCCAGCCCGAAGGGCGTCTGGTGTCTCGATCCGCTGACCGGGGCCGAGGTCTGGAAGGCCGAGACATCGGCTTTTCGCGGCGGATACCCGGTGATCGCCGGCGCGATCACGGGCCAAGACGGCGGTGCGACCGCCGCGGCGATGGGATCGGCCGCGGCGCGGCAGGCGGCGGCGTCCGGAAGTGCAGGCATGGGAATCTGAAAGCACGATGTCGGAAACCTATCTCGACCACAACGCCACGACGCCACCGCTTCCCGCGGTGGTCGACACCATGCTCGAATGCCTCCGCGGCGACTGGGCCAATCCTTCCAGCACCCACCGGGAGGGCATCGCGGCCCGCCGCCGGATCGAGCTCGCGCGGGAATCCGTGGCCCGATTGATCGGTTGTCGACCGAGGGACCTGCTGCTCTGCTCGGGCGGGACCGAAGCGGCGAACCTCGCGCTGCGAGGCTCGCTCCAGTCGCAGCCGGACCGGACCGCGATCGCGACGAGTCGTCACGAACACTCCGCGGTTCGCGAGACCGCGGAATCGCTCGGGAAGTCGGGGACGACGGTGCACTGGCTCGAGCATGCCGACGACGGCACGATCGATCTCGATGCGCTGGAGGGGTTACTGGTCGCGGAAGGGGATTCCATCGCGGTGCTGAGCGTCATGTGGGTCAACAACGAGACCGGGGTCATTCAGCCGGTCCCCGAGATCGGTCGCCTCTGCCGCGAGCACGGGGTCCGGTTCCACACCGATGCCGTCCAGGCGGTGGGCCGCATGCCCGTCGACTGCGCCTCGCTCGACGTCGATCTCCTCTCCTTCGCCGCCCACAAGTTCCACGGGCCGAAGGGGGCGGGGGGCATGTTCGTCTCCCGGGGAACGCGCCTCACGCCGGAGATCACCGGTGGTTCGCAGGAGCGTGATCGGCGTGGAGGCACCGAGAACGTCGCCGCGATCGCGGGCATGGGAATCGCCGCGGATGCGGCCGCCTCCTGGATCGCGTCGGAACCGTCTCCGTGGCAGGCGCTCGAGCGACGCCGCGACGATTTCGAGGCCGCGGTCCGCGAGGCCTGCCCCGAGGTCGTCGTGAACGGCGGCGACGCGCCACGGCTCTGGACGACGTCCAACCTTGGATTCCCGCGACTCTCCGCCGAGGCGGTCCTGATGTCGCTCAGCGAGCGAGGCATCGCCGCGAGCGCCGGGGCGGCGTGTGCGAGTGGTTCGCTCGAACCCTCACCCATTCTGCTCGCGATGGGCGTGCCCGAAGCGGTCGCCCACGGGTCGGTCCGATTCTCGTTCTCCCGGGAGACGACGGGCGATGAGATCTCGACGGGTGTCGCCGCGATCGGCGCGGTGGTCGCGAGGCTTGCTCGTGACCTGCCCGCATCCTGAAACGCCTTTTTCCGGTTTCCCGCGGAGGGGATCCGGTCAATACCGACCGCGGAGCTTCCGGTACTTCCGGATCAGCGAGTTCGTCGAGGAGTCGTGGCCGAGCTTCGGTCGGTCCTTCGACTTGAGTTCGGGGATCATCGCCTGGGCGAGCTTCTTGCCCAGTTCGACGCCCCACTGGTCGAAGGAGTTGATCCGCCAGATCGACCCCTGCACGAAGACCTTGTGCTCGTAGAGGGCGATGAGCCGGCCGAGCATCCGCGGGGTCAGTTTGTCGCAGAGGAAGGTGCTGGTGGGGCGGTTCCCCTCCATCTCCTTGTGCGGGGCGAGCCACGCGGGAACGCCTTCGGCCTCGATGTCGTCGACCCGCTTGCCGAACGCCAGCGCCTCGGTCTGGGCGAAGACGTTCGCCACCAGCTTGTCGTGGTGATCGCCGATCTTGTTCACCGGATCGGCGAACACGATGAAGTCCGCGGGGACCATGCGGGTGCCCTGATGGATCATCTGATAGAAGGCGTGCTGGCCGTTGGTTCCGGGCTGGCCCCAGATCGCGGGACAGGTGCCCCAGCCGACCCGCTTCCCGTCGAGCTGGGTGTGCTTGCCGTTCGATTCCATCTCGAGCTGCTGCAGGTAGGCGCTGAAGCGATCGAGGTACTGGTCGTACGGCAGGATCGCGACGGTGCCGGCATCCCAGAAGTCCGCGTACCACAGGCCGATGAGGGCCTGGATCATCGGAAGGTTCCGGGTCATGGGCGTCTTCCGGAAGTGCTCGTCCATGTCGTGGAATCCGTCGAGCAGTTCCCGGAACCGCTTCGGTCCGATCGCGACCATCGTGCTGAGGCCGACCGCGGAGTCCATGGAATAGCGTCCGCCGACCCAGTCCCAGAAGCCGAACATGTTCCGGGTGTCGATGCCGAACTTCGCGACCTCCTCCGCATTGGTCGAGACCGCGACGAAGTGCTTCGCGCTCGCCGCCGCGTCGCCGTCGAAGGCCTTGAGGATCCACTTCCGCGCCGTGTGGGCGTTGGTCATCGTCTCCAGGGTGGTGAAGGTCTTGCTGCAGACGATGAAGAGCGTCTCCTCGGGATCGAGATCCAGGGTCTTCTCGTGGAAGTCGTTGGCGTCGACGTTCGAGACGAACCGGACCGTGAGGTCGCGGTCGGAGTACTTCCGCAGCGCGTCGTACGCCATGGCGGGTCCGAGGTCGGAACCGCCGATGCCGATGTTCACGACGTTCCGGATGGGGCGGCCCGAGTGGCCGAGCCAGCGGCCGCGGCGGATCTTGTTGGCGAAGGTTCCCATGCGTCGCAGGACCTCGTGGACCGCGGGCACGACGTTCTCGCCGTCGACCTCGATCACCGCGTCCGAGGGCGCGCGAAGGGCGGTGTGCAGGACCGCACGGTCCTCGGTGATGTTGATCTTCTCGCCCTTGAACATCGCATTTCGATGCTTTTCGACGCCGGCGGCGCGGGCGAGCGCGAAGAGGAGCTTCATGGTCTCGGCGTCGACCAGGTGCTTGGACCAGTCGAAGTGGATGCCCAGCGCCTCGGTCGAGCACCGAGTGCCTCGCCGGCGATCGGCCGCGAAGAGTTCGGTGAGCGAGGTTCGGCCCATCGTCTTCCGATGACGGGCGAGGGCCTTCCATTCCGGAAGCCGGTCGATTCGGGGACGATCGATGATGCTCTTGACGCTTTTCACGGTCATGGTCGGCTCGCTCCGGTCGTGGTCGTTCGGGGGGGACGGCGGTACGCCGATTGTTCCCGTGATACGCTGCGGGCCGAAACTACCAGAACCCGTCCGAGATCGTTCTCCGGCGGAACGCCCGGATGCCCGAACTTCGAGGATTCCCCGATGCCCGCGACCCGTGACCTCCATGAACTCGGACAGAGCCTCTGGCTCGACAACATCACCCGCGAGCTTCTCGACGACGGCACGCTCCAGCGCTACATCGACGATCTGTCGGTCACCGGCCTCACGTCCAACCCGTCGATCTTCCAGAAGGCGATCGCTGGATCCGACAGCTATGACGATCAGATCAGGGAGTTGCTCGGGCAGGGGCTCGAGACCGAACCCCTCTTCTTCGAGCTCGCCATTCGCGACCTCCAACGGGCCGCCGATCTCTTCAAGCCCATCCACGAGGCGACCGGCGGCGTGGACGGCTGGGTGAGCCTCGAGGTCTCACCGTTGCTCGCCAACGACACCGAGAACACGATCACCCAGGCGAAGCAACTCCACGCGAAGGCGGGACGGGACAACCTCTTCATCAAGGTCCCGGGAACCCGCGAGGGCCTTCCCGCGATCGAGGAACTGATCTTCGCCGGCGTTCCGGTCAACGTGACGCTGCTCTTCTCCCGCGAGCACTACCTCGCCGCGGCCGAAGCCTACACCCGAGGCATCGAACGTCGCGTCGCGGCCGGTCTCGATCCGTTCGTGTGCTCCGTCGCGAGTCTGTTCATCTCACGATGGGACAAGGGCACGGCCGACGTGCTCGAGGGCGATCTGAAGAACGCGGCCGGCATCGCGATCGGCGAGCGGACCTACAAGTCCTTCCATGAGTTCATCAACGGCGAGCGATGGGCCGAGCTCAAGGAGCACGGTGCGAAGCCGCAGCGGCTGTTGATGGCGAGCACCGGCACCAAGGATCCGGCGCTGCCCGACACCCTCTACATCACCTCGCTGGCGGCGCCCGAGACCGTGAACACCATGCCCGAGAAGACGCTGCTCGCCTTCGCCGATCACGGTGCGGTCGACGGTCCGATGCCGATCGACGGGGGCGACTGCGAAGCGGTGCTCGCGGGAATCACCAGCGCCGGAGTCGATCTCGAAGCGTTCGCGGAGCAACTCCAGGTCGAAGGCCGGGACTCCTTCGACGCCGCGTGGCATTCGATGATCGCGGACATCGCGGCGAAAGCCGAGGCGGTCGGCAAGGGCTGACTTCGCAGGGCGGCGGCCCGGGTCCGGCGCATCCGGGCCATGACAATCTCGTCCCGTGCGGATGCGTCCACGTCATCGGGGGCGGTGCGGACGGGACAAAACCAGGACGGCGATCGCGCGTGAACAAACTCCTCGAAGAACTCACCTGGCGGGGGCTGCTGCACCAGAGCACCTCGGAATCCCTCGGCGAGCATCTCGCAGCCGAACCACGCCGCGGGTACGTCGGGTTCGACCCGACGGCGAACAGCCTCACGATCGGCAACCTCGTTCCGATCATGCTGCTCGCGCACTTCCAGCGGGCCGGACATCATCCGGTGGTGGTCATGGGTGGTGGAACCGGTCTGATCGGCGATCCGTCCGGAAAGAGCGCGGAGCGGCCTCTCCTGACCGCCGAACAGGTGGCGGAGAACGTGGAGGCCCAGCGTTCGATCTTCGAGCGAGTGCTCGATTTCTCGGCGTCTTGCGACCACCGCGCCGAGATCGTGGACAACCTCGACTGGCTCTCCCGGATCGGGTTCATCGAGCTTCTGCGGGACGTCGGGAAGCACTTCTCGGTGAACGTGATGATGCAGAAGGAATCGGTGAGTTCCCGCCTGAACGAGCGTGAACAGGGGATCAGCTACACCGAGTTCAGCTATCAGATCCTGCAGGCCTACGACTTCCTTCATCTGCATCGGACCCGGGGCGTCACGATCCAGATGGGCGGAAGCGATCAGTACGGCAACATCGTCGCGGGCATCGACCTCACCCGCCGGCTGGAGCGGAAGGACGACGGGGACGGGGTCGAGACGTTCGGGCTCACGGCGCCCCTGGTCACCAAGGCGGATGGGGGCAAGTTCGGAAAATCCGAGACCGGCGCGATCTGGCTTTCGGCGGACCGAACCAGCCCGTATCGATTCCACCAGTTCTGGCTGAACGCCTCCGACGAGGACGTGGTCAACTTCCTGAAGTGGTTCACCTTGCTGGGTCGCGACGAGATCGAGGCCCTCGCCGCCGCGAACGTCGAACGTCCGCAGGAACGGGCGGCCCAGCGGCGACTGGCCGACGAGGTCACGGCGATGATGCACGGCCCCGCCGCGGTCGAGTCGGCGCGGGCGGCGGCGGCCGCCCTCTTCAGTGGTGAAGTCCGGGGCCTCGACGCCCCGACCCTGCAGGCGATCGCGGAGGACCTTCGATCGGAATCGATGTCCCGCGGTCTCCTCCTCGGCGACGAACCGCCGACCGTCGGCGCGGCATTGCGTTCCCTCGGGCTCGCTTCGAGCAATCGTGAAGTCCGCGAGTTCATCAAGAGTGGTGCCGTCCGGATCAACGGCGACCCGGTCGCGGAGGATCGGCCGCTGGTTTCCGAGGACGTGCTGCACGACGCCTGCACGTTGCTGCGACGAGGCCGGAAGAACTGGGCCGCGATCACCTGGACGGATTGACCGCCGGGGCCGGGGCGCCGTCGGGCCCGGTCAGGGTTGTCGGGTGCGATCCGCGATGCTGATCGAGATCGTGGGGCTGGTGTCGGGCTTCTCGCCGATGCTCGAGACCTCGACCCCCCGCGGAAGTCGCCACATCGAGATCCGGGTCTCCTCGAGGCGGTTCGCGAGATCGTCGCTGGTCAGGTGGATGAAGGCGATCACGTTCACCCGGCCCCGGGCGATGTCGTCGATCGCGCTCTTCGGGCCACGCAGCGTCACGTCCCGGAGGAAGACCGAAGCCGGGTCGATGGTCACGACATGGCGATCGAGATCGGCGGGGGGGCCGGAGACCTGGACGGGGATCGACGGGACCACGATCGACGCGTCGGTCGAGACGAGATCGAGCCCGACGCGAGCCTTTCGTGGCGTCATTCGAATCGCCGCCGACTGGCCCGCGATCCGGTCGGGAAGGACGAGCGAGACCTCGAGTTCGTGACGCCGGCCCGGTGGAAGGTCGGCGACGTCGGCGTCGGCGACCCGGGCGGTCACCGACAGCCCCGGAAGCTCGGCGAGCCCGGCGGGAAGCAGGAGTTCCACGTCCGCCGGAGCCACGTCGACGGCGTCGGTGGTCTGCACGCCCTCCGGCAGTTCGACGACCACCGGAACCCGGCGGCGTTCCAGTGATTCGATGTCGATCCGGATCGTCTGCGGATCCGCGGCGAGGACGGTGACGGGGATCTCGTTCGCATCGAGGAACGACTGGCCGAGCGTGACGAGATCGAGCTCGTGTTCGCCCGGGGTCGCGGGCACCCCGAGGGTTCCGATGGCGATGTCCACCGCTTCCCGGAAGCGGGCGGCGACCGCGTCGATCTCTCGTCTCGGGCCACGGACCTGGAAACTCACCGAGGGGATCTCCTCGGGGGAGATCCGAACCGAATCCCTGGTCTGGCCGGAGAAGCGAAGGTCGGTGAAGGAGGTGATCTCCTCCCGCGTCTCGCCGGCCGCCCAGATCCAGATGAGCACGGTCACGAGGGTGACCGTCACCAGATTGGTGATCCGCTCGCGTCGGGTCTCCATGTCAGGCATGTCAGGCGGTCTCCTCGGCGTCGCTCGGTGCCGCCGATTCCCGGATGGATGAGAACCGTCGGGTGAATTCCTCGGCGAATTGTTCGCGTGCGATGGGGGGCGAGAGGACGCCGTGCTCCGCGATCCGAACGCGGCCGTTCTCCTCGCTCACGACCACGACGAGGCAGTCGGAATCGAGGGTCACGCCGACCGCCGCCCGGTGGCGACTCCCGAGTTGACTGGGCACCATGCCCGAGGGCGCCAATGGCAGCTGCACTTTCGCGGCCGTGATTCGATCGCCTCGGATCACCACCGCCAGATCATGAAGCGGATTGTTGGGATAGAAGATGGACTGGATGAGCCTGGGATCGACGAGGGCGTCGATGGGAACCGAGTTGCGAAGCAGGGACTCGAGTCCGAGCGTCCGCTCGAAGACGATGATCGCGCCGAACTGGCTCTTCGCGAGGAAGTCCACCGCCTCGGTCACCGCGGCCACCACCCGGTCCCGCGCCACCGGGCTCTTGCCGAAGATCTTCGCGCGGCCCAGGGTGATCATCGCCTGCCGAAGTTCGGGTTGGAACACCACCACCAGCATGATCGCGACCAGCCCGACCACCCGGTCCCCCAGGAATCGGACCCGGCCCAGCGTGTCGCTCGCATCGCCGGTCAGGCGAAGAAGGATCGCCACCACCACCACCAGCACCGCGAACCCCCGAATGACGCCGGCGCCGCTCGAGCGGCGGAGGAATCGGAGGATCATCCAGACGACCAGCCAGATGATCGACAGCTCGACGACGAGCTCGATGGGCTCGTAGCCTCTGAAAACGTCGAAGAAGGCGGGAAGTCGAAGGCTGTCCATGCTCTTGGCCGAGTATATCGAAGCGGGCGCGGGAAGCCGTTCGGAAACATGCCGGCTCGGCTACGATGGAACCATGTCAACGATGTTGAAGGGTCTGGTGATCGGTCGGTCCACGGGGCGTTGCGCTGAAACGGAGGCGGAGCTCGCGGTGGGGACACCGTGCATCGCCGCGTTGGTGCGACCGCTGGCGACCGAGACGCGAACGGATCGCCCCGTGCTCGAACGGCTCGATTTCGATCCCGGGGCCTGGGAAGCGGGTGCTGCGGCGGGTCGGCTGGGTGACCGGTTGCTGTGCTGGTGGCGGACCGAGATCCCCGATCCCGGATCGAAACGGCAGATGTTCGTCGATGACGAGACCCTGGTGGACCTCTTCGAACGCATGGCCGCGGAGGAGGAGGCGGATCTCGGTCGCCGGGCGTTCCGCTTCGTCCTCGGGCTCATCCTGCTTCGGCGGCGGAAGATCCGCATGGTCGATCGGCGACGAGAAGGGGATGACGACATCTGGGTGTTGAAGCGGGTTGGGGGCGGCGACGATGCACCGTTGTGGTCCGTCACGGATCCCCGGCTTTCGGACGAAGACGCGGACGCCATCGCCGAGCAGTTGTCGACCATCCTCGCGGACGAGGGGTGAAGCCTTGATCGTGAAGGCCGGCCGAGCCTGGGCGGGATGCCTCCTCTTGATGCTGATGGCGATGGCCGTCGGCATCATCTCCGGCTGTGTCTCCGAGGTGCGGAAGGACGTCGATCGGGGGCCCGGCCGTCCTGGCGACCAGGCGTCCTGGGAAACGATCCGGGATCTTCAGAATCGTCGGGTGGGCCAGCTGGAACGATTCTCGTCGGCCGGCACGCTGACCATCACGCTTGCGGATGGCGAGGAAGTCGATCGCGAGCAGGCGGATCATCGGATCTGGCGATCCGGTCCGTCGCGGGCCGCGATCCGGGTGTCCAAGCTCGGAACTTCGATCATGACCGCGGCCTGGAACGGTCCCCGGTGGTGGATGTTCGACGAGCGGCAGGACGAGGTCGTGCTTCGGATCCACCCGGTCGAAGCGCCGACCGCCGACGATGCGGAAGCGAGCCTTCTCTCGCCGCCAACCCTCTTCGCGATGCTCGGGCTCCTTCGTTTTCCCGACTCGATGCCGCAGGATCTCGTGCTGTTCGACGAAGGCTGCAGGTTCTCCCTCGGTTCGATCGACTGGGGTGCCACCGCGGCACCGCTCGCGCTTCGCGGTGGAATCGAGATCGAGATCGCGTCGCCGCGCGACGGCCCGACCTCGGTTCGAATGATCGGCGACGCCGACCGGGAGATCGCGCGGGCGACGTTGTCGCGGTTCGGCTCCGTCGATCGGATCGGCTCGCCTCCGGGCGACTGGCCGATCCTGCCGCGCCGCGTCGAGGTTCGTCGGGGATCCGGCGACCGGCTCGTGATGTCCTTCGATGCCCCCGTCGCCAACGGGCGGGTGAGCGATCGCCTCTTCGACCTCGATGCCCAGATCCGTCGCTCGGAACCAGCGGTCATCGAGGACGACACCCTCCGGAGCAGCGACTGATGCCGCGTAGGTCTGGCACGATGACAAGCATGCTCGCCGTCCTGGCGGCCTGGATCCTCCTTCCCGCCACGCTTTCCGCCTCGGTTCCCGCCTCGGTTCCCGCCACGGCGACCGCCGACGATGCGCCGCGACCGGTGCTCGCCGCCTCGGGCGGCCGGCACGTCTTCGTCTCGATGGACGGTGGCGACGTGACGACGGGTTTCGAGATCATGCATTTCGACGGCGAGTCCGGGCCTGCCGCGGGGCGGATCGTCGCCCGGGTGCCGCGACGGCCGGAAGCGATCGCCGCGTTCGGCGACCGCTGCTGGGTGGTGCTACCGCCGTTCGACGCTGATAAACCGCAGCGGGAGGTGGTGTCCTTCAAGGTCGCCCGGAATCCAGCGACGAACCTCTGGTACGCGGAGCCGGTCGGCAGATTCGAGGTGCTTCCGGTGTTGCCGCGTGAGCCGCGGCTGGTCGGAATGGCGGGCGAGGTCGATGGTCCGGTCGCGGTGATGCTCCCCTCGCAACGGGCCGCACGCGGGATCGATCGCGAACGGGGCGAACAGGGGACGCCGGTGGACGGCGTCGCGTCCGAAGCGGCGTCCGAAGCGGCGTCCGAAGCGACGTCCGAAGCCGACGCTGGAAGCGAAGTCGAAGTCGAAGTTGAAGGCGATGGGGAAGCCGAACTGGGCGCTGGGGCGACCTTCCTGATCGGCGACACGAACCGGTGGAAATGGTCCGTCCAGCCGCCGCCGGCGGGGTTTCTTCGGGTTCGTGATGCGGTGCTCGGGGTCGGTGGTACGCCCGATGGGATCCGGCCGGTGATGATCTGGACCGACGGTGGCGACGACGGCCCGGCCTGGCTTTCGGCCTGGCAGCAGGGCGAATGGCAGTCCAGGCGGTTGACGCTCGAAAAGGCGTCCCGGCCGCTCGCGGTCGTGCCGTCGGAAGGCGGCATCCTGCTGGCCAGTCGCGCGGAAGCCGGAAGCGTCCTGCTCGACTACGTGCGGCCGGGTGACGACGGTGGTGTTTCGCTGTTGCGACTCGGTTCGGTGGAGCCGGCGATGGCCGGCCCGCGTGCGACGGTGGTCGGGGTCGCCATGGGCCCCTGGATCGTCGACGCCGACGAGGACGGGCTTCGGATCGCGGTGGTCGATCCGCTGGGTGGATCGGTCGGCGAGGTGGTTCGCCCGGTCGACGAGACGGGTGAATTCTCGCTGATTCACTTTCCGCTGACGGGGATCGCGATGATCTCGGCGTTGATGGCGGCGCTTCTTCTCCGCCCCTGGATCGAGCGGGCGGCACCCCGGGAGCCGGTTCCCGGCCTGCGTGCGATGCCGCTCACCCGAAGGATCGCGGCATTGTGCATCGACCTGGTACCCGGAGCGATGGTCACGATCGTGGCCTTCGACATCGATCCGGCCGAGTTCCTTGAGAGTTTTCGATCGGGTGATCCTGAAACGGCGGCTCCTGCCGTGTTCGCCATCGTCGTGACCGCGGTGATCGCCGGCATTGGGGAGGTCTTCTTCGATCGCTCGCTGGGAAAGGTGATCGTCGGGGGGCGGGTGTCCTCCCTCGATGGGACCCGCGGTACCGCCGTGCAGCGAGGCCTTCGGGCGTTGCTGAAGATGATCGTGCTGCTGCTGCCGCCGCTGGCGTTGCTGGTGGTGATCGATCCGCTTGGCCGAGGGATGCCCGAACTTCTGAGTCGTACCTGCGTGACGACCAAGGACCGGATCGATCCAGAGGCAGCCGAGGCGGATACGGGTCCCCCCAAGGCCGATTGACCACCGATCCTCCAGAAGCGCATGCAATGCGCGAATAATCGACGGCTTTGAAGGATTCTCGACCCTGCAGCCGATGAATGCTGCAGTCGGCGAATGGAGTCGCCGTGGATCGTCGCGCCTCGGTGCCCTGCATGCAGGGTTTC
>NYSY01000118.1 GCA_002683215.1 Planctomycetaceae bacterium | reverse complement strand
GCCACTCTCGACACCGGCGGCGGGAATGTCAGTCTGAACGTAGGTGAAGTCGAAGCTGATCCGGGTCGCCGAGGCGGCACCCGCGTCGAGGGCGTAGTCGAGATTGAAGAGGTAGACGGTATCGGTGAGCGAGTCCGCATTCACCGTTCCGGCGACGACGGAGAATCCGTAGTCGGTGCCGGCGTCGCCGTACCAGAAGTTCAACTGGATGTTGGCGTTGTTTCCGCCGAACGGGCTCTTGCCGTCCTCGATGTACATCTCACCACCGAACGAGATCATGTCGCCCTCGGCATAATCACCGGCCACGCCGAGATCCTGGGTGTAGCCGCTGTAGTTCGGCGTACCACCGAAGGTGCCGTAGGCGACGACCGCGGCGTTACCGCCGAAGAAGCCGACGTCGTAGGGACCTTCGGAACCGCCGAACTGGGTCCAGCCTTCGGAACCGTTGCTGAAACTACCGTTGGTGATGTCGGCAGTCGCGATGGTCGAGGCCATCGCGGCCGCGGCAGTCGCAAGAATCACATTCTTCATCTTTGAATCTCCTGTGGGAACGACCTGGGAATGGTCGCGTTTGGAACAAAAGCACAACAAATGAATTGTGCATGAGACGGCTTTCATTTCAAGACCCAAATCTAAAATTTCCCGCC
The DNA here is from genome assembly GCA_002683215.1 of Planctomycetaceae bacterium. Classification (GTDB taxonomy): domain Bacteria; phylum Planctomycetota; class Phycisphaerae; order Phycisphaerales; family SM1A02; genus UBA12014. Next base: position 15,393 of record NYSY01000118.1, on the reverse strand, counting down.
TTCGCGAACGAATAACGCGGATTTCGGTGTCTGTATTAAAGGCGATTCCCGTGTCCGGATTGTTCGGCACGATCGCTGCCCGGCTTCCACGCCGAACCGAGAATCAGTCCCCCGCGATTGATTCCATCGGCTTTTCGGAAGTTGGCCTCGCTCGCCGCATCAGCCCCCGGATCGTCTCCGGACCGATTGACCGGAGATATCGATCACCATCCACGGTCCGGGCGGCGACGTGCAGAAAGTTTCCAAGCAGGCCGGTTCGTCGCCCGCGGTTCACCCGCTGGGGCGGATCGTCGGGATTCCGGGGGTTGGATGCGGTGTTGTCGAGATCGAAGATCGCCTGAAGCCTGGACCCCGCAGGCAGGTCGACGGGCGGTTCGAACCGCAGCGTCTCCCGCTGGTGATGATCCCAGTCCGGAATGTCAACGAGTTCGCGGCGATGGCCATCCGGAAACTCGACGACCACCAGGAGCCTGCGGCAGATCTCGATCGCACGCGGCGAGATTCCCAGCAGCTGCAGCGGATGCTCGAGCACGATGACCTCCGACGAGACGCGTTGGCCCTCGCCGGCCGCGACATCGACCCGCCCGACCGCCAGCGGCAACCAGCGAATCGGCCTCGATGCCTCCGCGGCCGGAACCAGCTCCAGCTCGATCCGCTCCTGAAGACGCTCGGGCACGCCGGTGGGTCGGTATTGAAACTGCGTCACCAGGTCGCTGGCCGCCGGCACCGGGACATGAAAGCCCTCGGGCAGACGGAAGTCACCGGACCCCGCGAGGATCACGCCGTCGGCCCCCATGGGCTTGATTCCCGGGTCGCCTCCCATGAGGAAACCGACTCGGGAATCACGCTCGTCGAGATAGCGGCCCGCCCCCGTGTCGTCGAAGGCGAACGCCGCCACCCGCATCGCCTGGGGTGATGCGGGTCGATGCCGGATCGCCTGCACCCGAAGCGGCGAGTCGTTGTCCAATGAAAATGTGACGCCGTGCACGTCGATCTCGCCGGCGTGCCACGCCGGATCGGACTCCTCGGGGATCACGTGAGCTTCCGGCATCTCGACCGTGAGATCCGCCCGGAACGGCGACGACCCGGGCGGATCGAGCACTCGTGCGGGTCCGTCGCCCACCGGTCCGCCGGACTCGAGCCAGGCGGCGAGCGTCGCCCGCTCCGCCGTGGTCACCGTTCGATGATTCACCCACCCGGTTCCCGTCGGGAGCCACGGCGGCATCCGTCCCCCATCGATCACGTCGAGCAGGAACCGGCCTCGATTTCGCACCGCGGCGGCATCGACGAGTTCGAACGGACCGACGCGCCCCATCGCGTGACACGTGACACATCGCCGTTGAATGATGTCCGCGACGTCGCCGTTCCAGGTCGGCGGCGGTACCGCGGGCACGACGAGGCCATCGCCGATCGGACCACCACGCTTGCCCGGCGGCGGATCCGGGGTCGCGACCAGCAGGCCGAAGATGACACCGAGCACCAACGCGATCGTGTTCATTCGACCGCCACTTCCGGAACGACTCCAGGAACGGCCTTCGGAACGCGGCCGATGCGATCGATCCGACATCCGACGGCCGGACGAATCGGTTGCGCGATCGGCGTGCCGGCGACAATCGCGGCCACCGCGTCCCGCGCGTACGCGGACGTGGCGTTCCGGCGTCGCCGGCCGATTTCGGCGTACAGGTTGTCGAGCGGGCCTCGATATCGAATCGTCCATCGATCGGCGTTTCGCGTCATCACGAAGGCCTCGGGAACCACCGTGCCGTCGAGCCGCCCGACCAGCTCATGACGTTCGTCGAGCAGGATCGGCATGTCGAGTCGACGGGTGTTCGCATGGGCGATGGCGGCCTCGGCGGTGACCCCCGGCATCGCGTGGACCAGCACCAGGCGGCCTCCGACGTCGTCGACCGCCGCCTGCAGACGTCTCAGCTCGGGCACCGAGGCATTCGCGATCGGACAGGTCGTGCTGCTCAGGACGACGACGACGAGTCCCGGACCGTTCGCCGGAAAAACCGTCTTCGTGCCGCCCTTCGCGTCGCGAACGTCCCGGAGCATGATGACCTCGAGCACCGCCCGGGACAGCACCGGTGCCGTGGCGACCGAATCCGAACGATCCTTCGTGTCGGGGGGAGGATCGATCGCGGGTGCCCCGGCGAGCAGGGTGAGCATCAGGGAGATCGGTGCGGCGTGGGTGATCATGAGGTCGCTCCGAGAAGATCATCGGTCGAACGCCCGCCTTCCGTGCAGTGCACGAAAACGGCGGAACGGCCCCCAGGACCATTCCGCCGCTTGGTTCGTTCGAACCACCGAGCCCGAGTCATCCACCGCAGAACTGGGCGGCGATCGCGGCACAAGCCGCGTCCCAGTCGGTGCAGCAGTACTCGTAGCCGGGACGGTTGCGCACGCAGTTGCAGACCGGGGGCGGAATCATGTTGAAGGCGCAGGCATTACAGCCGCCACCGCCACCACCGCCGCCGCCACCGCCGCCGCCACCGCCGCCGCCGCCGCCGCCGCCGCCGAAGTTCGACGTTTCGGGCTGGGCGGCGAAGCAGCCGATGCACCACGGGAATCCGTCATCGGGAAGGTTGCGTTCGAGGGCGAGCTCGTAGGAGATCGCGTGGTAGTGATATCCACGTTCCGCGTCGAAGTGGCCGTTGCAGGTATCGAGCGTTCGCTTGCCATCCATCTCCGCCGCGAGAACACCGTCCTCCTCCCAGGGACCGTAGACCGGGATGCCGTCGAAGGCGTATCCGATCAGGGTGGAGTGACCGCCGGAGTACGGTTCGATGCAGGGCGAATACTGGTGGTAGTGGTATCGGGCATCGGGCGAGGGATGCGCGTTGCAGGCATCCATGCAGATCGTGTCCGGTGCCGTGATACCGCCACCGTCGTAGGGGTTGTAGAAGGCGACGCCGTTGACCATGATTCCGATGGGTCCCATCTGGACCAGCGCGTCGACCGAGGGATTGCCGGTCATCGCGGGCTCGATCGGAATCCGCCAGGTGTCGTTCTGGTCGCCGACCGAGTTGGGATTGCCGCACTCACCGGGGAAGTTGCCGTATTCGTGATCGGGAATCCCACTGCCCGTCACCACGAGGAACGCGCCATCGATCTGGATGTCGACGTTGCCATGGAAGTTGTGGCACTGGATGTTCCACTGGCTGATCATGTAGCCGATCTCAAAACCGTTCGTCAGGCCGTCTCCATTGAAGTCGACCGTTCCAGTCCCCCACGCGGCGATCAGTCCGCCGAGGTCGGCGGCATCGACTTGCAGGTCACGGTTCAGGTCCGCCTTGCAGAAGATCCCGCCGGGCTGGGTGTCCACCTGGGCGACCGCCACGCCGGAGAGTCCGAGGGTCGCGACGGTGAGCCCCGCCAGCAGGCGGCGGACGTGGGTTCGTGAATTCATCTTGCAGACTCCAGACATCGATGGGTTGGTCGTTCGTGGCGGCCGGGCCGCCGGTACAGGTTGGATCGAGCAGGGTCTCGGGGACACGAAGAAGTGCCCAGTTCACGAAAATAGACGTCGACTGCGAGCACGGCGGCCCGGGCAGCACGTCCGATCATCCATCCCGCACGGTCGTGGGTGAGAAATCACCCGGCTCGAAGGCCGATGCCGGTACCCGCTCGAAGGTGATTCGCGCCGGCGGCCGTTCCGGTCCCTGTGATTCGGCCCGCATCACCTCATCGACCAGCGGATCCCGTCCGGGACCGGGCCTGCCCGACGGCGGCGGTGGTGGACGGCGTCGGCGTTCGCCCGGACCGCCCGAAGGCCCCGGTGGCGGCCGGCGTCGATCGAAACCGGCCGGCGGACCTTCGCCCCGAGGTCTTCGGCGATCACCACGACCCCCGGCCCTCGGCGGGGCTTCGAAGGCTTCGTCCGACCCGGACCCCTGATTCCACTCGAGCACCAGCCGACGGACTTCGTAGGTGTCGGGATCGATGTCGATTCGAATCCGGTCCGGGGCCTTGGTGTTCTCACCGTCCTCGCCCTTGACGGCGACGAGCGTCGTGCGGTCGCCCGAGGCATCGGTCACGGTCGTCAGTTCGTAGCCCTCGGCCACGCGATCGAGCAGTCCGGGCATCGCATCGATCAACAGATCGAGCCCGTCGCCCATGATCCGGGAACTCCACTCCGTCCGATCAAAACGACTCACGATCCCACGATGACTCCGACCCCAGCCTCCTCGCGGATCGACGCCCCACGCATGGCTTCGGTCGGCGGGCCGATCGACTTCGAATCGCAGGAGTGGATGCCCGCCCGGGCGGGCCAGAAGATCGATCGATCCCTCGAGATCCGGATGCGGCCGCCCGTCGGGCGCTTCGAGCCGAACGTCGAACCGCAGGGCCGTGACCGCGGACTCGGCCGCCAGCACTCTGGCGATGATCCGGTCGGCACGCACCTCGCTGGTCTGGAAGAACACCGCCAGCATCATCACCGCCGCGATCGATCCCAATCCACCGGCGACCGCCCACCATCGCCGTCGTGAGATCACCGCCACGGGTTCGCGGTCACGAATCGTCGCCATGCCGAGTCGGATTCGAGCTTCGCTGGCCGCGGCCTCCTCGGGCTTCGACGCCTCCAGCAGGGCCTCGACGAATCGGTCGTCGGCCTGCTCGGCCGCGTCGTCACGACGTGCGTTCGCGTCATCGGTCATGCCAGCAGTCCTTTCGTCCGCAGGCAGTCGGCGATCATCCGCCGAGCCCGCTGGAGTCGCTTCTTCACCGCTTCAGCGCCGGCATCCGTCGCCTCCGCCACCTCGGAGATCGAACGCCCACCGCGATAAAGCACCTCGATCACCTCCCGATACCGAGGCGGAAGCCGGCCGACGCAGTCGTTCAACATCTCGGCCGCACTGGACTCCTCGGACATCGAGATTCGTTCGTACCCCGCCGCGTGCGATTCGAGCACGTCGACGATCGCGGTGTCGACCGCGAACTCCTTGCGGGTCTTCCGCTTCAGGCCCAACGCGGTCCGATGTGCGATGCCGCGAAGCCAGGGACCGAAGGGACGATCCCGGTCGAAATCGTCGAACCGTCGCCAGGCCACCAGGAAGGTCTCCTGGAAGACATCTTCCGCCAGCGCATTGTTCCGCACCATCGCGCGAATGAACGCCATGAGATGATCGGCGTTCTGACGCATCAGAACCTCGAAGACCTCATTTGCGGTCGGGGAACGCGAAGGCTCGAACTGGTCGGATTCGGAATCGGTTCCGGACATGCCTCAATATTGATCGATCGAACGACGCGGGGACGCTCGATCATCGATTCGGCGACGATTTTCGACCGAGGGGTCCGGAGGACGCCCCCGAAGGCTCGGTATGGTGTCGCCTCAACCCCGGAATCCCCCCATGCCCACGCCCGCCCATGCCATCGACGCCGACATCGAACGCCTTCTCACCATCGTGAACGACGTCTCGCAACCCCGCATCGTCTCGATGACGCCCACCGAGGCGCGGACCTGGTCGAAATCCACGTTCGCCCCCCCGGATCGGCCGATCGAGGTGGCGTCGGTCACCAACCGGCTCATTCCGGGCCCGGAGACGCCACTGCAGGTCCGCGTCTACCACCCCGCCCCCGATGAACGCCGGCCGCTCCTCGTCTTCTTCCACGGCGGCGGCTGGGTGCTCGGCGATCTCGATGGCGCGGACCCGACGGCCCGACGGCTCGCGGTCGAACTCGACGCGGTGGTGGCATCCGTCGACTATCGGCTCGCGCCGGAACATCCGTACCCGGCCGGTCCCGAGGATGCGATCGCCGCGACCCGGTGGCTCGCGGAACACGCCGCGGAACTGGGTGGCGATCCGGAACGGGTCGGGGTCGGCGGCGACAGCGCGGGCGGGCATCTCGCGGCGGTTGCGGCGATCGCGATGCGGGACCAGGCGGGCCCGAGCCTGAACTGCCAGTACCTGATCTACCCGGTCACCGACTCGGACTTCACCCGCGAAAGCATGGTGGACAACGCCCGCGGTCGCCTCCTCGAGACCGAGGCCATGGCCTGGTTCTGGGATCACTTCTGCCCCGATCACGCCCGACGCGCCGAGTGGCTCGCAAGCCCGATCCACATCGAAGACCTGGACGGCCTTCCCCCAGCCGTCGTCGCCCTCGCCGCACACGACCCGCTCTACAGCGAGGGCCTGGCGTACGCCCGTCGCCTCCAGGATGCCGGCGTGCCGACGATCGTGAAGGTCGCCACCGATCTCATCCACGGCTACTTCAGTCTCGAGGTGGTGGGCGCGCGGTGCCTCGAGGAGATCCAGACCATGAATCGGCTCGCGCGACCGCTGCTGCACGCCTCGACGATTCCGGCCCGAGCCTGAAGCCACGATGAATGCGGGAATCCGGACTCGGCAGCCCCGGTGTTCAGTCTCCTGAAGGCGGGGCGAACACGTGGATCCGACCGGCCTCGAGTTCCCCGATCTCGAGCGACCGCCCGTCCGGCCATCGGATCTCGACCTCCCGCAGGACGACTTCATCACCGAGCCCGAAGCGAGCGATCGGCTCGTTGGCGCAGAGATAGCTGTAGGCGGCGTGGACATCGCGGCGCAACCGGCGACCGTCGACCTCGGCCGTGACCATCGCCCCCAGCGCGGGTGCTCCATGGTCGTCGAGCACGCGGACGCCGCACCAACCTCCGCGCGGCGCGACGTTGATCTTCACGTACGCCGGCGCATCGCGATTCGACACCACCACGTCGACGCCACCGTCCCCGTCGAGATCCCCGAACGCGGCCCCCCGGCTGGTGTGCACCAGCCCCTCACCCCACGCCGTCACGGGCGGGACCTTGTGGTAGCGGCCGGTCGCGTCGCGGATCATCAAGTGATTGTGCTCGGCGAAGGGGTCGCCGTGGTCCGGCGCATCCTTCCGGACCATGACGCGTCCGCTTGCTTCGTAGAGATCGAGCCGGGAGTCGTTGTCGACGTCGAGATAGCCCACGCCGAACCGCGTGGTGCGGCGGGTCACCGCCGCAAGACCGGTCCCCGCGGTGCTTTCGAGGAAGAACCCCTCGTCGTTCTGGAAGTAGGAATCGAACTGGTGGAGCAGATTGACCACCAGGATGTCGAGATCACCATCCTCGTCGGGGTCCCCGCACGCGACGCCCATCCCCGCCCGCGTGTCACCGTCCTTGGCGAGGTACACCCCCCGGGCCCGGGCCGCCTCCTCGAAGACCCCTCCTTCTCGCCCGAGGAAGAGGTGATTGGGATTGCCGTCGTTCGCGACGAAGATGTCCGGCCAACCATCCCGATCGAAGTCACCCCACACCACCCCGAGTCCGTTGCCGGCCACCTGATCGATGCCCGACACCGAGGAGACGTCGACGAAGGTCCCATCGCCTTCGTTGCGGTAGAGGACGTCCGGCGTCCGGGCGTCGTACGCCTTCGGGGAACAGTAGTCATGACGCCCTTCATGGTCCTTGCAGGCGAGCTCGTCCGCCTCGGTCCATTCCACGTAGTTCACGACGAAGAGATCGAGATCGCCGTCGAGGTCGTAGTCGAGGAACGCGGCCGAGGCGCCCCAACCCAGGTCGCCGACCCCCGCCTCCGCCGTGACGTCGACGAATCTCCCGTCTCCATCGTTGCGAAGCAGCGTGTTCCGACCGAGATTCGTCACGTAGAGGTCGACGTCGCCGTCACCGTCGAAGTCGCCCGTCGCCACGCCGCAGCCCGCGCCCGGATCATCGGCCCCGGACGCTTCGGACACGTCCGTGAAGCCGGCTTTTCCATCGTTGAGATAGAGGCGATTCCGCCGGTCCCCCTCACGATCAGGATCGATCGGCCCCATCTGCACGAAATAGAGGTCGAGATCGCCATCCCGGTCGACGTCCACGATCGCGATCCCGCCAGGCATGATCTCGGGAAAGAGCTTCTTCCCACCGTCATCGCCCGAATCAAGGACGAAGTCGACGCCACGGGCCGACGCGACCTCCTCGAAGACCTGCACCCCGGCCTTGTGGAGCGATGGTGCCGCGCCGTCCTCGCAGCCCGCCAACCAGCACGTCCCGACGCCGACGACCCGGAGCATCCGCGCGATCACGCCCGGCCGATGTCGTTGCATTCCATTCAGAGTCACCGTTGACTTCATCATCGAGGAGTCCGCTTCATGAATCGAGGATCACCTCGGATCGTAGTCGGGGAAGATCGACCTTTCCCGTCGCCGTGCGGGGAAGCCCGTCGACGACGTGGAACCGATCCGGAATCATGTAACCAGGAAGCACCTTCCCACAGTGGGTTCGAAGGCCGATGATCGAAGGCCGCGTGCCGGACACCGGACGGACCGCCGCGTGGATCACCACGCCGACCGGGGTGGACTCCGCCATCACCGCACTCTCCACCAGGAAGTCGGCGCGATCCAGCCCGGCCTCGATCTCCCCGAGTTCGATGCGATACCCGTGTCGTTTGACCATGCGATCCCGACGACCGTGAAAATGAACGCGGGATTTCGAATCGAACGCCCCGAGATCGCCGGTGTCGTACCACCGGTGGCCCTCGATCTCGATGAAAGCCGCCGTCCGATCGGGATCGAGGCCCCAGTAACCCCGCATCACGGGCCCGCCGCGGCAGACGATCCGCCCGACCTCGCCGGATCCGAGCCGGGCACCCGCATCGTCGACGATCCGAACCTCGCAATGATCACACGCTCGTCCGATGGGAAGAGGCTCGGCTCCATCCAGCCCCGCCCCATCCGGCACCCGGTACGCGGTGCAGACGTTGGTCTCGGTCGGTCCGTACAGGTTCCAGAAGTCGGGCCCGGACCACGTCGCCCGAAGTCGCCGGAGATCGGAGAGCGGGAAGACCTCCCCGGCGAAACAGACCGTTCGAAGCGACGAATGATCGTGCGATTCGAGGTCGCCATGGGACGTCATCAGGGCGAGTATCGACGGCACCGAATACCAGTTCGTCACTCGGCGCTCGGCGATGAGCGCGGGCAGCGATCGCGGATCTCGCGCCGTCGACTCGTCGATCAGGACCACCGAGCCCCCGATGGACAGCGGCATCCAGAGGTCGAGGATCGAGAGATCGAAGTGGAACGGTGCATGACTCGAGCAGCGATCCTCGCACGATGCGTCGAAGGTCCGCACGCACCAGTCCACGAAACTCGTCGCGTTTCGATGCTCGAGACAGACCCCCTTCGGGTGGCCCGTCGACCCCGACGTGTAGAGCACGTAGGCGAGATCCTCCGGGTGGATGGCCGGCGCGGACGGCCGAACGCCCGTCGCCGGGGGATCACCGACGATCTCGGCGGCGTTCGGTGGAACCGACGCGGGATCCGCCTCATCGAGAAGCACCGCCACCACCCCGCAGTCCTCGAAGATACGGCGATTCCGATCGGACGGCGATCCCGTGTCGACCGGCACGTACGCCGCCCCCGTTCGGAGCACGCCCAGCAGTGCGGCGACCGTCCCCGCCGACTTGCGACGACAGATGCCGACCCGGTCACCTCGCCCGACGCCCCGCTTCCCGAGCGCCGCCGCGACACCGTTGGCCATCAGATCGAGCTCGCGATAGGTGGATTCGGCCCCGTCGACGTCGATCACGCACACCCGATCCGGATGTGTCGCGATCGCGTCGTCGAGGTTCGCCACCAGTGTCTCGCCCATCGGTCAGCCCGCCAGCTTCGACTCGACGAAGGACACGATCGCGTCGACGGTGTCGGTGTTCTCCACCCCCGTCTCGTGCGCCTCGATCCGGATCGAGAATCGCGCCTCCAGAAATCCAGTGAGCCTGATCACGCCCATCGAATCGATCACCCCGCTGGTGCGGAGCGGGAGATCGTCGGTCAGATTCTCCGGATCCTCGCCGACCAGGACGTCCGACAGGAGATGTTCACGGACCGCGGCTCGGATGCCGTCGGCGTCGTCTGCAGGCTCATTCATGCGGGGCTCCATCGCCGCGTGATCGCGCGGCACCTACGATGAGATCGGCAAGATCCTCGTCCGACTGCAGCCGAGTGAGGAACCGGGCGGCCATCAGGGCGTGCCCCTCGGCCGTCGGGTGCCGATCCCACGCTCGCAGCCAGAGACGTTCGGGCTCCGCGACGTCATCGAAGGCATCGGCGATGTCGACGACGGGGATTCCCAGGGCTCGGGGAACGTCTCGTATTCCATCGAGCCGCTCCCGGAAGGTCGAGGTCCGGGCCGGCTGCTGGACCGCCAGGAGGACCAGCGGGATGCCTCGCGCACGGCACCAGTCTCGGGCGACTCGCAGGGCCCCCTCGATCACCACGTCACGATGCTCCGCCAGTTGCGCGGTCATCCGACGCGGGTCGTCACCGGCCCGGATCCCGGACGCATCGACCACCCGCCGCAGGAAATCGTGCCGAAGATCCCGCTCCTCCGCGACGAGCCGGACGACGTGCCGCGACCAGTTGGGATTCACCGCCAGATCGTTCAGCACCAGCACCACGGCATCCGGATCGAACGAGTCCAGTCTCGTGACCACGACGTCCGCGAGCTGGTCGAGGCGATACCCCGCGACCGCGAAGTTCAGCAGCTCCACCTCGCCGCGGTCGCCGAGCACGCCGTCTCCGATGGCATCCTCGATCAGGTTCTCGAACGTGGCCTCGACCGGCACGCCACTGCCCATGAGGACCGACGCCCCGACCATCGCGACCCGCCGGACCCCCTTCGGCTTCACGCGAGTCGTCGGACGATCACGAAGCCCGAGCTCGTTCACCGCGAGCGGCGCGCCCTTGTAGTCGAAGTCCGCCCCAGGATTGAGCCGGAACCGGTGGAACGGGTCGTCCCAGCGCACCCCGTCCGTCTCGTGCAGTCGCACCCAGCCCCGCGGCGCGATCTCCGACGGCCCTCGACGCCAGCCTCCGGCACCCCTGGCCACCGTCGCATCAAGGAGCTCCTCGTAGTACCCGTCGTTCCGCGCATCCTGGGCGGCCCGCCCCTCGACCGCCCCGCCGAGCACCTCCCAGACCGATCGCAGACTCGACATCCGCGACATGCCGAGCAACGCGAGCAGGCCCGCGATGGTCGCCAGCGACCAGCCGAGCGTCGCCCGGGACGTCTCTCCGCCGGCCCGGATCATGCGCCACCTCGCAGCGAGACCAGCTGCCACCAGGCATCGAGACTCGACGACTGCCACAACGACCAGAGCACCACGATGATCGCGAAGGTGCGGACCACCGCGAACGCATGGCCGAGCCGCGATCGCTCGGGCGGACGGCCCGCCGACCGGACCTCGCGAACGGTCGAAGCCACCATGAGCCCGCCGAGCACGGCCCAGAACAACGTGTCGGGCCAGGTCAGCAACGGCGTCCCGAGGAGCCAGTACCACTGCCAGGAGTGGAGCAGCCAGGTGGCGAGGAACGCGATGACCGTCGCGATCGCCGCGGCCCGAAGCTCACCGCTTCGTCGAAGGCGGAAGAAGACGGGCAGGTAGAAGACCTTCACGATGAAGTCCTTCCAGTAGATGTTGATGCGTCTCCAGAAGTCCGCGATGCTCGACGCGAGCAGATATCGCCGATGCGTTTCAGGAAGATCGAATCCGAAGAGGTGGAGCAGACCGATCGCGATGTGGAACTGCCCGGAGAGGCGGAGATAGAGCAGATAGGTCATCACCATGTAGCCCACCACCGATCCGAACGTATCGGCCAGGGCGGGGTCGGGGCGATACGCATCGACGAACCGGTAGAGGAGGAGCTGGACCGTGCCCCGGGCGATCCAGCGGATGCCGGTCTGCGCCACCGCCTGGATCGGACGCCGGTCCCGACAGACCAGGAAGGTCGCATGATCGACCACCGGAAAGAGGAGGAAGTAGCAGTTCGGCAGCAGCAGGAAGTACCCGAGGAAGTCGATCAGTCTCGGCGGCGACCTGGCGAATCGCACGTCGTACAGGTAGACGATGAGCCGGAACATGAACAGCGATCCGAGAATCGGCCAGAACGCGGGCGGCACGCCGGGCAGACCGGTGCTGCGTCCGACCGTGCACGCCGCTCCCACCAGACCCACCCCGGTGAAGCGAGCCCACCAGGGAAGGGGGCTCCGGACGATCGCGAAGAACACCAGCCCCGCGCCGATGACCAGCCCCGCGACCAGCGGGCCGAGCAGGACGCCGAAGCCGACCACCCCGAATCCGACGAAGAACCGATATCGCCAGCCGGCCGGAAGCCAGTAATTGATTCCGAAGCCGACGACGCAGAGAACCACCAGCCGGATGAAGAGCGGCGACTCGATGCGGTAGAAATGGAAGATCGCGAGCAAGCCCGCCAGCTGGACCAGCAGCAAGATGAAACCAGGGACCCGGGCGTGATGGCTCATGGGGGAGGGCCCGGATGCACCTTCGCCGCTCATGCGGGCCGATCGCCCGGACCGCGGGCGGGAAGGGAGGAAGGCAGCCCGAGGAGTCTGGCCACCAGCACCCGCTGCATCTCGTTGGTTCCCGAGTAGATCCTCGCACCGAGCGCGTCGCGGAGATCGCGCTCCACCAGGCCTTCGCGGAGATAGCCCCGGCTCCCCATGATCTGGACCGCGTCGAGCGACGACTGGACCGCGGCCTCGCTCACATGGAGCTTCGCGATCGCGGCCTCCATCATCGCCTGCCGCCCCTCGTCCTTGAGCCGCCCGATCCGATGCACGAGCGGACGACTGGTCTCGATGCGGATCTTCATGTCGACGATTCGATTGGCCACGGACTGGAACGCCCCGATCGGACGGCCGAACTGGCGACGTTCCCGAGCGAATCGGATCGCGTCATCGAGCTGCTTCTCCATCCGGCCCACATGCATCGCCAGAATGGCGCCGCGCTCCCACTCCATGGAACAGTTGAAGCACGCGGCCCCGTCGCCCGGCTTGGCGAGCAACCCGTCGGCGGGGATCCGGCACCCCTCCATCGAGACCGTCCCACTCGGCGCAGACCGCAGGCCCGCCTTGTCGAGCGGCGGCGAACAGGAGAGCCCCGGCGTCTCCCGAGGCACCAGGAAGCTCGCGATCCCGGCTTCCCCGAGCGCCGGATCCGTGGTCGCGTAGACGATCAGGACGTCCGCCACCGGACCGTTCGCGACGAAGCTCTTGGTCCCGTCGAGGATCCAGTCCTCGCCGTCCCGCCGCGCGGACGTCGTCATCGAGAACACATCCGACCCCGCATCCGGCTCCGTGGCGCCATGGCCGGCCACGCTGCGCCCGTCGAGGAGCGTCGGGAGCCATCGACGTCGCTGCGTCTCGGATCCGAATCGAACGATCGGGATGACGCCCGCCCAGAGGTGGGCGTTCAGCGCGAAGAGAAGTCCGAGATCATCGACGTTCCGGCCCAGGGTCTCCATCGCGACGATGGTCGCAAGAAGGCCGGCCCCCCGACCTCCACACGCCGTGGGCACCGGAATCCCCAGGATGCCGGCCTCGCCGCAGGCGGTCCATCCATCACGCCAGAACACGCCTTCGCGATCCCGCTCGACGCCGGATCCACCAAGCCGTTCGCGGGCGAAGGCCTCCACTTCACGCTGGAGTCGGATGATGTCTTCGGTTAGTTCCATTCGATCCGCCCGATTCGATGCGAGCCACACCCACTCATCTTCGGACGAACGACGCGAGGCTCTGCATGCGGACCCGGTGATTTTCCCTCGGGCGACGACCTGAGGCGGGTCGGCCCCCCGCCCCCGCCACGATCGGATTCGAGGGCCCGATCAGGCCAGATGGAACACCTGGTCGAGCGGACGCATCGCCTCGTCGGGATTGACACCCTCGAGCGATTCGAAGTAGTCCTTCATTGCAGCCTGCCAACGACCGTTGATCGGCTCGCGGGACATCCCGGCCAACGCCGCGTCCCAGTCAGGTGTCTCGACGTACCCCACCAGCAGGCCGTCGTCGCGGAGAAAGAGCGAGTAGTTCCTCCATCCGTGGCGGGAGAGCGCTTCGAGCATCTCCGGCCAAACCGCCTCGTGCACCCGCCGGTACGCCTCGAGGCGCTCCGGTCGGACCTTCAGCAGAAAACACACTCGACGCATCTCGTGCTCCATGTGTGACTCAGCGGACGAAGGCATCCGGCAGCCCGCCATCGACCGCAACCACCTGACCCGTCGTCCGGGATGCCTCGGGACCAAGCAGGAATCGGATCGCAGCCACCTGATCGCGCGGCCGGATCGGGACATCGAGAAGGGTTCGCGCCGCATAGAACGCCGAGAGCCGGTCCACGAGTTCCTCATCCGACATCGCCTCCTCGAAGTCGATCGAATATTTCCGAAGGCTGGAGATCACCCGGTCCCTCGGGAACATCGTGCTGCCCTCGATCACCGTGGCTGGTGCGACCGCATTCACCCGGATCCGTGGTGCGAGGCCGACCGCGAGCGACCGCACGAGGTGATTGGCCGCCGCCTTCGAGGCGTCGTAGGCGGACGACCCCTTCTTCGCGACGAGCCCGTTCACGCTCGTGGTGACGACGATCGAGCCGTCGAGTTCCGCATCCACCACCATCGCACCGATCTCCTCGGCGAGGATCGACGGCGCCATCACGTTCACCGCGAAGGTCTTCGCGAAGATCTCGTCGCCGATCGCACCATCCGGGCCCGGCGTGGGGAACATGCCGGCCGTGACCACCAGGTCGTCGACCCCGCCATAGGCGAGGATCGCATCCTCGAAGGCCCGGCGCACCATCCCGCGATCCGTCGCGTCCGCGGTGACCGCCAGCGCCGGCCCGCAGTCCGAGACCCCCGAACCCGCGACCCCGATGCCCGATCCACGCGTCGCCTCGATCGCGGTCGCGACCGACGTGGCGCCGGCGGCGTCACGGTCGAGGCAGACCACCGAGGCGTCGTCTTCGACGATCGAGGTGGCGCACTCGCGCCCGATCCCCGAACCCGCCCCCGCGACCAGCACCACCCGGCCGGCGAACGGTCGCGGCGCAGGCATCCGCTGGAGCTTCGCCTCCTCCAGCCGCCAGTATTCGATGTCGAACGCCTCCTGCGCAGGCAATGCCCGGTAGCCACCGATCGACTCGGCGCCCCGCATCACCTCGATCGCACAACGATAGAACTCCGCGGTGGTCCGGCTCTCCGACTTGCTCGCACCGAATGCGATCATGCCGACGCCGGGAATGAGGATCACCGTGGGTTCCGGTGGACGCATGCCCGGACTGTCCGGATGCCGACACGATTCGTAGTACGCCTCGTAGTCCCGGACATACGACTCGAGGCCCGCGTCCAACCGCTCGCGGAGCGTCGACGTCGTCTCCCGGTGCGGGTCCCATTCGACGTGAAGCGGCCTGATCTTGGTCCGAAGGAAGTGATCCGGACAACTCGTCCCCAGCGATGCGAGTCGCCCCGCGTCCCGGCTCGACACGAAGGCGATGGTGGCGTCGTCCCACTGGGCGGTCGCGATCATGCGCCGCCGCTTCGACACCCGGCCGCGGAGCCACGGGAGCGTCTCGACGAGCACCCGTCGCCGGGCGTCCT
>NYSY01000117.1 GCA_002683215.1 Planctomycetaceae bacterium | reverse complement strand
TAGTGCTCGAGGATGCAACGCATGCGAAGATGCTGCTCGTACGTGAACTGGTTGAAGCACGAGTCCACCGAGTAGTCCATGTAGTTGCGCTGGTTCTGGTGGGACTGGCCGCATTCGCTGCTGGAGCTGCAGTTGCTGGTCGGGTTCTGCTGCGGCAGGGTGTCGCAGATCAGGTCGCCGTTGTTGTTGCAGTTGCTCTGGCTCGAGCAACCCCCCGAAAAGGTGTGTTCCAGTCCGAGATAGTGGCCGACCTCGTGGGTGAGCGTCCGTCCGCCGTCGAAGGGCGCCGACGTCGCGCAGTTGCCGACCGCCGAGTAGAGGATCACGATCCGGTCCTGGTTCTGGCCGTCGATGTTCGAACAGCCGAGCGCCGGGACGTATCCGAGGTTTCCGCTCGCCGTGTTGGTGTACACGTTCATGTAGCGGCTGGTGTCCCAGGCGAGCGAGTTCCAGTAGGAGCCGTTGTCGTTGAACCAGTTCGAGTTGTCCGAATAGGTGATGCCGTTGCTCGGGTTCCCCGAGGGATCCTCGGCGGCGAGCACGAATTCGATGCGGGCGTTCACACCGCCGGCGCCGGGCGAACCCGGGATGGCGTTGAAGTCCTCGTTGAGCGTCTCCACCTGATTCTGGATGCACGCCTCGGAGATGTTCCCCTGCGTGCCGGCGGAATTGCGAATGACGTGGAACACGACGGGAATGACGTAGGTCAGGCCCGAATCGGCGTCGTAGACGGGGTCCGGGTCAGTGCCGTTGCAGCTGCAGTCGCTGGGCGTCCCCGCCCCCGCGACACCACCTGGCTCGTCGTCCAGCGGCGGCCCCGCGATGCGGTCGTCGATTGCGGGCAGCCCACAACGCTTGCCGTTTCGCTGGAAGACGTCGGACGCGAGGTATTGCTCGATGCTGCGGAACACGGAACGGCCCGTCGCATCGTTCACCTCGACGGTGCCGTCGTCGTGGACCCAGAAAGGCGCCGGCTTCGCCGGCCCGACCCTGGCGACCCCACGAGACTGGGCGAACGCGGTTCCGGCAACAACGAAAATCGCCGACGCAACGAGGGCGGTACGGAGGTGGGGTCGCATCTGAGGCTCCTGAGAGTGCTGTCGGCCCGACGCTGATGCGTCAGGCTGGGGTCGGTTGGGAACTTTTTCGCCCAATCGTCACCATGAAGGTGTAATGACTTTCGCGGTGAAACCCGTTTGGTGACGGAAAACTCGCCAGATTCCGACAGTTCGACCAGATTCCTGACCGTATCGGCTTTTTTAGGACCTCTTCGACGACGGGCCAGAGAACGACCCTCCGCCGGCCTAAATAGTCCGATAAATTTTTCCCGAGGAACGACCTCGCGCGGGTTTCACTACTCAGACCAAGGCGTCGCGCGTATTCTGGAAGACATGGTCGCGGTCAACCGAATACATGCCATCGTGGTCGCGAGCGTGCTCGCGCCGACCCTCCTCCTTGGATTCGCCTCCGAAGATGCGTCATCGCCGAACCGGCCGGTCGATGCATCGGTTGCGAACGACGCCCTCCGCTACGGCCGCGACATCCGTCCGATCCTCTCGGACCGGTGCTTTCTCTGCCACGGACCGGATGCGGCGACGCAGATGGCGGATCTCCGACTCGACTCCTTCGCCGATGCGACCCGCGAACTCGACGGCTTCGCTGCCATCGTTCCGGGCGACCCCGAAGCCTCCCTGCTGTTCGAGCGAATCACCACCGACGATCCCCACGACGTCATGCCACCGCCCAAGAGCGGGAAGCGGGCGATCACCGACGAGGAGATCGATCTGATCCGCCGCTGGATCGAGGCGGGTGCCGAATACGAGGACCACTGGGCGTTCGAACCCCTGCTCGCGCCGGTCGTGCCCCCCGCCGTCGACGACACGTGGAGTCGGAACGACATCGACCGATTCGTCCACCGTCGGCTGGCCCGGGCCGGCATGACCCCGGCCGACGAGGCGGATCGCGAAACCCTCGCCCGCCGACTCTTCCTCGACGTCACCGGCCTTCCTCCGACGCCCGACGAACTCGACGCGTTTCTCGCGGACCGATCCCCCGACGCGTATGAACGCCTCGTCGATCGCGTGCTCACCGAGGAGCCGTATCGAACCCGACTCGCCGAACGAATGGCGACGCCCTGGCTCGATCTCGCCCGCTACGCGGACACCAGCGGAATCCACATGGATGCAGGCCGTCAGATCTGGCCCTACCGCGACTGGGTCCTCGACGCCTTCCGATCGAACATGCCCTTCGATCGATTCACCGTCGAACAACTCGCCGGCGACCTGCTGCCGGATCCCACCATCGATCAGTTGATCGCCAGCGGCTTTCATCGGAACCACGTGACCAGCGACGAAGGCGGCGCGATCGCCGACGAATACCTGCTCGAATACGCGGTGGATCGCGTCGAGACCACCGGCGCCGTTTGGCTCGGACTGACCGTCGGCTGCGCCCGTTGCCACGACCACAAGTTCGATCCCATCTCCCAGCAGGACTTCTACAACCTCATCGCGTTCTTCAACAACGTGGAACAGCCGGGAATCTACACGCAGGTCCCGGACTCGAACCGCGCCTTCGAGCCGGCGCTCGAGATCCCCCGCGAAGCGGACGCGGAACGCATCGCCGAGATCGCCGCGAAGATCGTCGCCCTCGAATCGGAGCGATCGACCCCCACGCCCGAGGAACAGGCCGCGGTCGACGACTACCTCGCCGGCCTTGGATCCGACGGTGGATTCGGGTGGACGACCGCCGAACCGATCGCCGCCGACAGCCGCGACGGCGCGACGATGGAGATTCTCGAGGACGGAAGCGTGCTGGCCACCGAAGGCAACCCCGCCGACGATGCGGTCACCATCACCTATCGCCTGACCGACGGCGAACACGACGCGATCCTCGTCGAGGCCCTTCCCCACGACTCGCTCCCGGGCACCGGCACGGGTCGAGCACCGAACGGGAACTCGATCCTCGCCGGAATCACGGTCGAAGCGATCTCCGTGGCGGACCCCACCCGACGCGTCGACGTCCCACTCGACTGGGCATGGGCCGACCACGAACAGCCGAACGGCGACTTTCGCATCACCAACGCGCTTCGCCCCGACGACGGACGGGTCTGGGCCGCGGAGTCACACGGCATCCCCGGCCGCCGGACCTTCGTCTTCCTCGCCGCCGAACCCTTCGGATTCGAAGGCGGCACCGAGCTGGTCGTGCGATACGGCTTCGACTCCCCCTACGCCCAGCACGCGATCGGGCGCACTCGACTGCAGGTCGGCACCGCGGACGAGTCGACCCGAACCTCGCTCCCGGTCGCACGCAGCGACTGGTACATCGTGGGCCCCTATCCGACCACCACCGGCCAGGAGGCATACGACACCGCGTACGGGCCCGAAGCGCCAGGCCCCCTCGCGTTCGGGACGAAGTATCGGAATCTCGCCTGGCGGCACGCCCCCGGCGTGATCGACGGACAAAACGTCACGCTCGCCCAGGGCATCGGGGCGGAATACATCGGTCGCGAGATCTACAGTCCGACCGCACGGGACCTGTCCGTCTCGCTCGGTTCGGACGACGGCGTCCAGGTCTTCCGAAACGGCGAGAAGATCTTCGACCGCCGGGTGAACCGCGGGGTCGCACCCGACCAGGACCGGATCCAGGTCCCGCTGGTCGCCGGCCTCAACACGCTGGTCCTCAAGATCGTCAACACCGGCGGCGCCGGCGGAATGTACTTCCGGGCCGACCCGCCCGAATCCGAACTGCCGTCGACCGCGGTCGCGCTCCTGCTTCCCGCGTCGAGCGTCCGACCTCCCGTCCTCGCATCGGCGAACGAGTCGATTCGCATCCGGCGGTCGCCGCGGTATCGACGACTCAATGAAGACATCGGCGTGCTCACCGCCGAACGCACCCAGCTCGTCTCGGACGTTCCGAAGACCATGATCATGCAGGAGCGGGAGATCCCGCGCGACACCTACGTGATGATGCGAGGGTTGTACGACCAGCCCGATCGAGACCGTCCGGCGTCGCGGGCGATTCCGACGGTGCTCGGCTCGCTTCCCACCGACATCGAGAATCCGGATCGCCTCGACTTCGCCCGCTGGCTCGTCAGCGACGACAACCCGCTCACCGCCCGGGTCGAGGCCAACCGTACCTGGGCCATGTTCTTCGGACGCGGACTCGTCGAGAGCGTCGAGGACTTCGGCTACCAGGGCGCCTGGCCCTCGCATCCGCAACTGCTCGACCACCTTGCCGCGACGTTCCGGGACGGGGACTGGGATCGACTCGCGTTGATCCGTCGGATCCTGACCTCCGCCACCTATCGGCAGTCGGCCCGACGAAACGATCGCTCCCTCGAGACCGACTTCGACAACGTGCTCCTCTCCTCGTTCCCGCGCCAACGTCTCTCCGCGGAACAGATCCGCGATCAGGCGCTGTTCGCCTCCGGCCTGCTCGTCGAGCGATTCGGGGGCCCGAGCGTGAAGCCCTACCAGCCGGAGGGCCTCTGGAAGGAGGTCGCGATGCTCCAGTCCAACACCCGGAACTACGAGCAGGGATACGGCGACGATCTGTACCGCCGCAGCGTCTACACCTACTGGAAGCGGGCGTCCCCCCCACCGTCGATGCTCGCCCTCGACGCACCGACCCGGGAATACTGCTCCACCCGCCGACTGACCACCAACACCCCGCTCCAGGCCCTCGTGCTCTGGAACGACCCCCAGTTCGTGGAGGCGGCGAAACTGCTCGCGGCGACGGTCATCGAACGCGAGACGGCGGACGAGGCGAGATTCGATCTCCTCTTCCGCATCACGACCGCCGCGCCGCCGTCCGACGCGATCCGCGAAACCCTTCGCGACACGATCGCCCGCTACCGGAGCCGATACGAAAACGCCCCCGAAGACGCCGCGGCACTGATCGCGGTCGGTGAGACGATGCCGCCCGAAGGCCTCGACCCCGCCGAACTCGCCGCGTGGACCATGCTCGCCAACGCCGTCCTCTGCTCGGACGCCGCCATCGTCAAGGACTGACTCGAGGAAGTGCCCAATGTCGGATCGTGAATTCAAGGAAGGCCCCGCGGATCCGCTCGAGGGCTACCTGCGCAACCTCACCCGCCGCCGATTCTTCGGCTCGATGGCCGGTGGCGTGCTGGGCGGCCTCGGCGCGACGGCCCTCGGCTCCCTGGTGGGTGATCGACCCGCGTTCGCCGGAAGCCGCGTGAACGAGGTCGACGAGATCCTCGCCTCGATCCCGCACCACGCACCGAAGGCGAAGCGCGTCATCTACATGCACATGGAAGGGGCGCCGAGCCAGCTCGATCTCTACGACCACAAGCCGGCGCTGCAGAAACGGTTCGACGAAGACCTGCCCGACTCGATCCGCAACGGCCAGCGGATCACCACCATGACCAGCGGCCAGGCCCGATTCCCCGTCGCCCCGACCGCCTTCAAGTTCGATCGGTACGAGAACAACGAGGACGGCGTGATGCTCTCGGAGATCCTGCCCCACACCGGCCGGATGGCGAAGGACATCTGCTTCATCCGGTCGATGCACACGTCGGCGATCAACCACGAGCCCGGCATCACCTTCTTCCAGACCGGGAGCGAGATTCCGGGCCGACCCTGCTTCGGATCGTGGATGAGTTACGGCCTCGGAAGCATGAACAGCGATCTCCCGACCTTCGTGGTGATGATCACCCAGGGCATCGGGAACATGCAGGCGCTTTCCGCCCGGTTCTGGGGCAGCGGATTTCTGCCCAGCGAGCATCAGGGCTGCAAGCTTCGCGCCGGCCGGGATGCGGTGCTCCACCTCCGCGACCCCGACGGCGTCAGCCGCGAGGATCGGCGACTGATGCTCGACCTCGCCGCGAAGATGAACGAGGAGGAGTTCGCGGAATCCCTCGACCCGGAGGTCCAGGCCCGAATCGCCCAGTACGAGATGGCGTACCGGATGCAGATGTCGGTACCCGAACTCACCGACATCTCCGACGAGTCCGAAGCGACCCTTGAGATGTACGGTCCGGATGTCCGCACCCCCGGGAGTTTCGCCGCGAACTGCCTGCAGGCCCGGCGGCTCTCCGAACGCGGCGTGCGATTCATCCAGCTCTACATGCGGGGCTGGGACCAGCACGGCAACCTTCCCGGCGAGATCCGAGCTCAGGCCAAGGCCGTCGACCAGCCGCAGGCCGCGCTCCTGAAGGACCTCAAGCAACGCGGCATGCTCGACGAGACGCTGGTGCTCTGGGCCGGTGAATTCGGCCGGACCGTCTACAGCCAGGGAAACCTCACCCGGGAGAACTACGGCCGGGATCATCACCCTCGATGCTTCACCGTCTGGCTCGCGGGCGGCGGCGTCAAGCCCGGCATCTCCTACGGCAAGACCGACGACTTCTCGTACAACATC
>NYSY01000116.1 GCA_002683215.1 Planctomycetaceae bacterium | reverse complement strand
CTTCTCCGCCTTGGGATACGGAAGCTTGAAGGCCTCCATGATCGCCTCGGTGAAGTCGCTTCCGCCGATCGGGAAGGTCCGGATCCAGCACTTGTCGCCATCCACCACGACGAGATCACTGGCCTTCGTCCCGATGTCGAGCACCACGAACGGCTTGTTCTGCCCGCCTGCGAGGTCGAAATGCACCGCATTGAAGATCGCCACGGGCCCCAGCGTGACCGTACCGGGCTCGAGGCCATGCTCGCTCCAGATCGCCAGGCGATGGTCGAGCACGTCCTTCTTGATCGCGAAGATTCCGACTTCGGTCTCGGGGGAGTCCTCGGACACGAACTTCTTCGCGTCCCACTCGACCTCCTCGATGGGGAACGGAATCTGCTGCGCCGCCTCGAACTGGATGATGTCCGGGATCTTCTTCTCTTCGACCGGCGGAAGCTTCGCGAATCTCGGCAGCGAAGAGCGGCCTTCGACGCTCATCACGACCGGGTCCTTCTCGAGGTTCTTCTGGCTCGCGAGGGTGCCCAGCGTGAGTCGGATCATCTCATCGACGTCGAGGTCCGGCGTACTCAGCGGACGCTTGTGCGGGAACTCACCGAAGTCGGAGACCACGATCTGCTCGCCGGATCGTTCGAGCCGGATCGCCTTCACGGCGAAAGAACCCACTTCGATGCCCCATGCTGCTTTGCTTCCAGCCATTCGCGCGCCTCTCTGGGAAATCCACTGGTACCGAGCACCCGTGACACGGGGCTCGGATTGAAACGGAAACTATAGCGGAGCGGAGCCTTCCGGACCGCTGGAACCTCTCGGGGAGTTGGGAAGAAGAGAATCCGACCGAGGTTCCATACGAGTCGACGATCAACCCCGGTTCCAGTCATTTCTCGGTGTATGCTGGACACACGGACGCGCTGTCCGACCCGGAACGACACGAATGCATACCGAAGACCTCCCAAGCCCCGATCCAAGCCCCGATCCGACCCCCCACCAGACCGACGCCGGAGGCACCCCGCCCCCACCGAGTGGAGAAACGTCGCCGTCGAACGCGGAAGCAGCGGCCATGGACGCCGAACTTCGCGCCGCGATCGGAGATGCGCCGGCCTCGGAAACACCGATCTCGAAGTCCGATTCCACGCCGGAACCCGCGGCCGCCCCGGCACCGGCAGAGCCCCAGGACAATCTCGCCTCGGAGATCGATGCGGCACTCGCCGGCGTCGATCTCATGGCGCTCGCCGCCGAGGAGACGCCGGAAATCGGCAGCCGGATCAAGCTCGAGGGGGGCCGTCGAACCCGGAGCGGACACATCGTCTCGATTCGAAACGGAGACGTCCTCGTCGAGTTCGGTCCCAAGAAGCAGGGCGTCTGCCCGCTCTCGCAATTCAAGGAAGCGCCTACGGAAGGGACCTCCGCGGAGTTCATCGTCGAACGGCTCGACTCCGAGGGGCTCTATGTGCTGAGTGTTCCCGGCTCGGTGCAGAAGGCGGACTGGGGCAATCTCGAGGTCGGCCAGACCGTTGAAGGCAACGTGGTCGGTGTGAACAAGGGCGGGCTCGAAGTCGAAGTCGCCAAACACACCGGATTCATGCCCGCCGGCCAGATCGACATTCGCCACATCCCCGACATCTCGGTGATGCTGAACGAGCGGGTGACCTGCCGGGTCACCCAGCTCGATCGCAAGCGAGGACGGCTCGTCCTGAGTCGCCGGGCGGTGGTGGAAGAGGAACGGGCGAAGAACCGGGAGACCATCCTCGCCTCGCTCGAGCCGGGCCAGCGTCGCACCGTGGTGGTGACCAGCATCCAGGCCTACGGCGTCTTCGCCGACCTCGGTGGCGTCGACGGTCTCATCCACGTGAGCGAGATCTCGCACGACCGGGTCCGGGATCCGGGCGATCACGTCAAGCTCGGCGATGAATTCGAGGTCGTGGTCACGAAGATCGACACCTCGGGGGATCAACCCAAGATCGGTCTCAGCCGGAAGGCCGTGGTCGCGGATCCCCGGGCGGGCATGATGAATTCGCTCGAAACCGGCGCCACGGTCAGTGGCACGGTGCGAAAGACCACCGATTTCGGGGCCTTCGTCGAAATCACGGACGGCGTCGAAGGACTGCTTCACATCTCGGAGATCAGCCACAAGCGAATCGACCGGGTCGAGGACGTGCTTCAGGTCGGCGAGGTCGTGCAGGTCAAGATCCTGTCGATCGACCCCGACAAGGGGCGGGTGAGCCTCTCCAAGAAGGCGCTCGAAGCACGTCCGGCCTCGTCGGGCCGCGGCAACCGAGACGGCGGCGGTGACGTCGAGCGTGCCGAAGACCCCGAGATGCGAAAGCTTCGAGCCCGCTTCAGTGGCGACCTCAAGGGCGGCCTCGGCTGATTCAGGAATCTCGTCTCCGATGCTTCAGGTGCATCTCGCCACCCACGGTGACCCTGCCTCGCTCACGCCCAAGGTGCGAGCCGGGCAGGACCCCTTTCTCGACGAGATGACGGCGCGATGCGGAGATCTCGCCCGCCTGACCCGGGGGCCGGTCGATGCCATGCCCGCGGACTGCGACGTCCTCGTGGGCAGTGAAATCACCGCCGAAATGCTCGCGGCACGTCCCCCGCTTCGACACGTGATCGTTCCGTGGGCGGGCATTCCAGCCAAATTGGAAGCGAACGTCGTGGCGTCGGGCCGGCGCGACGTGACCATTCACAACCTCCACCACAATGCCGCCAGTGCGGCCGAGACGGGGATCGGCCTGCTTCTGGCCGCGGCCAGAGGAATCGCGAGACTCGATCCCCGGCTTCGAGCCGACGACTGGCGACCCCGGTACGAACCCCGACCGGCCCGACGGCTGGAGGGTGGGCGGGCCGCGGTCCTGGGTCGCGGCGCGATCGGTGGACGGGTCGCCCGGGCGCTCGAAGGGCTGGGCATGACCGCCGACCGGATCGGTCGGCCAGCGACGGGCGGGCGATGGGCGACGCCGGATCTCGTGGCCCGTCTCGAGGGCTGCCAGGTTCTGGTGATCGCGATCCCGCTCGGACCCGAGACCGAAGGCCTGGTGAACGGCGAGGTGCTTGATGCCCTGATGGACGGCATCGTCGTGAACGTGGGCCGCGCGAAGCTCGTCGATGAAGACGCCCTCTTCGACCGACTCGCCGACGGACGGCTCTTCGCGGCCGGCCTCGACGTCTGGTGGCGGGTCCCGACCACCGTCGAGACGCGGGCCGAATGGCCTCCCGCCGATCGACCGTTCCGGGATCTGGACAACGTGGTGATGACGCCGCACGTCGGTGGCGGCCTCGGCGAACCCGGGATCGAAACCCACCGTGCGGAGGCGCTGGTCGAGGTCCTCCGCCGGCTCGAACGCTAGAACGGCCCGTCGTCCGCCGCCGCCTCGAGCCGATCGATGATCAGGGCGAGCCCCGCCGCATCCACGAGCGGCACGTCGCCCCCGTCATGGAGATCGCCGGCGTCGAGCGGCACCTGATTCGGCGGACAGCGACGAATGCGGAACTCCGCCCCTTCGAATTCCCCCTCGATCGTCTCCAGCGTGCCGAATCGCGAACGCGAGGAACCCAGTCGCACCGGTTCCACCCCGATCGCTTCCAGTTCCGCGGCGATCGCGCGAATCCCTCGCTCACCGTGGTGGCGAAGGTGCAACCGATCCTCGGGATCGATCCGCCCGAGCGCCGCACGGCCGGCGAGCCGACTGCCGAGAAAGACGTTTCGATCGTCCGCGAAGCGTTCCTCTTGAAGATCCATCGCCTCCAGCAGATCGAGCGCGACGCGAAGCCGGTCGGCCCGCCATCGGCGGAGACCGGGTTCCCCCATCGCGGCCGACCGCATCGCCTCGAGATGCCTGCGGATCAGACCCCGCAGTCTCGATGGCACTTCCCGGGCCCGCATCGCCGACGCCGTATCCGGGTACCGACCGGCGTGGATCTCGGCGGCCGTCGACCGGGCGAGGTCGTCATCGAGGATCCGCCGATCGGTTCGGTGGCGAGGATGACTTTCCTTTCCATCCATGTTCGTGGTGATCCCGAAATCCTCGATGGCCTCGCCACCGCCCCGCGGAATGGCCGCCGGCTCGAAGGCGGCCCGCCTCACTCGGACTCGGGCCCCGGACTTCCAAGTTCGTCCAGCCGCAGCGATTCGACCGACCGTCGCAGCAGCAGGTAGATCCGAGCCCCCGACACCATGCCGAAGGCGATCATCCAACCCGTCGCGATCAGGGTCACGCCCGACCGCCAGAAGTCGAGGATTCCGGCGGCGAGCCATCGGGTGCCGGTCGCCTCCGAATCCATGACGACCGGCACCGCCGTGAGCGAAGGCCACGCGGTTCCAGGTGTGATCGCGGTGGGCCCACCGAACCACGCTCCGGCCGTCCGCGCCCCTTCGAGCGTCAGGGTGGCGACCCCCGAGACGAGGAGCCAACCGAGCACGCCGGTGACCAGCGCGGTCGCCAGAAGGACGAGAAAACGCCCGGGTCGCATGCGGATCAGGCCGGCGGTGCGGACGACGATTTCGGAAGGATCGCCCGATTCGCACGCCGCAGCGGCGGAGAGGATCGGCAGCGACACGATCCAGGCGGTGAAAATGAGTGCCGCCGCGAACGCGAACACCAGTACCGCGATCCAACCGATCGCGACCAGCACGTCGACGCCGGGCACCAGTGCGAGAAGACCGAGCACGCCGGCGGGCAGCAACAGGATGATCGCGAGCACCGGGGGCAGCAGGGTCGCACCCCAGAGGCGGCGGACGTCGCCGATCGCCCAGCGGATGACCGCCAGGGTCGGGACGTCCCGGTCACGACCGAACCGCTCCGCATCGATTCGGGCGATGGCACCGCCGAAGGTCGAGATCAGCAGGAGCAGCAGGACTCCGCCGATGATCAGAAAACCGCGGTCATGCGTCCAGAGCTGGGCGATGTTGGCGAAGACCGCTTCGTCGACGCCCGCGACGATCGCCGCGGGGTCGAGACGAACCACGCCGGTGCCGAGCAGGCCGAGCCCCCCACACAGGGAACTGGTGAAAGTCTCGAACGGACCGCGGCGCCGGAGCCGTTCCACCATCGTTCGAACCTCGGGATCCGCCGACGCGAAGGCCGCCTGGACCTCGAATCCATCGACGTTCGAGGTTTCCCACCCGTGGGGACGCTCGAATTCCTCCACGTGCTCCCGGAACAGATCGGTAAGCGTCGGGTCGGTGGCGATCGCACCGGCGGGTGGCATCGAGGTCGGCGTGGAGGCGTCCGTGAGCATCCCGAGGAGGGACACGATCAGCAGGACGAATCCCCCGATCACCAGTCGCTCCGGCCGCATCGCGGCGAAGACGCCCGTGGCCACCAACCGCGCATCCGCGCCGAGCGTCGCGAGCGAACCGGTCGGGGGCTCCATGAATCGCACGATGTAGTCGTCGGGTTCGTTCTGCACGGGACCTCCGTGGGAGCATGCTACCGGGCCCCGTCCTCGTTTCCGAACCCGATCGGCTCCACCGCACCGATCCGTGGTGTTCCCACCCGACGGAGGGCGGTGGCCGCATCATCGAGAATCCACCCGCGGAGCCGATCGTCGCCCCCACCGGACATCCTGGCCGACTCCGCGGCATGGAGCATGTTGGCGGCGTAATCGATCGCCTCGACATCAGGATGACCGAGCTCGAGGAAGACGTGGATCGCCCAGGGTCGGCTCGTGGCGTTGTCGGGCTGGGTGTGCTCCAGATGCCACTCGACCGCCTCCTCGAGGCGGGAACGGACCCGCCGGCGGGCATCGGATTCACCGCCGCCGTCGAGCAGGACCCGCCACGCCGCGTGCATCACCGACAATTCGCATTCGGTCCAGACTTCGATGGCGAGGTCGTCCCGCGGCCGGAGCATGGGCCCGACCGGCGCCTCGTCCCGCCTCATCCCATTCAGATCGAGCAGCCGGGCGGCGGCGGTCCCGGCTCCAATCAGTTCCCACGCCTTGACCGCGGGATCGTCCTCATCGAACCCGTGCTGGGGCGGGTGTTCGAGGGGCGTCGAGCCTTCCGCCCTCGCCCCATGCTCGAAGAGGTTCACCCATGACTTTCGATTCGTGAGATCCGGTCGTGTGGGCACGGTGTCTTTTCCTTGGATTCGGGTTGATCGGCCACTAGTCTAAAAGCGTGGAGCGCGGAGACCAACATCGACAGGATTCGACGGACTCGTTCCGGTGTCCGACCTGTGGTTGCGTGCAGTCCACCGTCGAGGAATCCGGGTCCGCCGGCCCTCACGCCGACGCCCCGACGTCGTGTGAGATCTGCGGCACCGCATTCGGGCGACGGCCGCGGGTGCTGGTCCTCGAAACCCCGGAGATCTCGCAGGTCGAATCCCACTGGGCGCGATGGCTCGAGCAACGCCGGGTCGAACGCTGGATCTGGTTCGGATTCCTCATCGGCCTGGGCCTCGCGGTCGCCGCCCTGGCCCTCCCCTTCTGAACGACCGGTCTTGCCGTCCGAACGCACGACCGGAGATCGGCCGGGCGGACCGGCTATCGTGTCCGCATGAGCAACCAGAACCAACGTCTCGACGAGGTCCTCTCCGCGATCGACGCGGGATTCGACGCCTCCGTGGACCGACTCTCGGACATCCTTCGAATCCCCTCCATCAGCACCGATCCGGCCCACGACGAAGACGTCCGGGCCGCGGCGGACTGGTTCGCAAGCGAATTCGAGCGACTCGGCTTCTCGGCCGAGGTCGTCAAGACGCCCGGACATCCGGTGGTGTTCGCCGAACGTCCCGCCCCCACGCCCGACGCACCGACGATTCTCTACTACGGCCACTACGACGTCCAACCGGCCGACCCGCTCGAACAGTGGAACTCCCCACCGTTCGAGCCCGTGGTCGTCGACGACGCCCACGGAGGCCGGATCGTGGCCCGCGGCGCGGTCGACGACAAGGGCCAGGTGATGACCTTCATCGAGGCGTTCCGAGCCTGGATCGAGACGACCGGCGGTCTTCCGGTGGGGATCAAGGTCATGCTGGAGGGTGAGGAGGAATCGGGTTCCGAGAGCCTCGACGGCTTCCTCGAATCGCATGAATCACGACTTGCCGCCGACGTCTGCGTGGTGTCGGACACCGGCATGTGGAACGCGGAGACACCGGCGATCACCACGATGCTGCGCGGCATGGTCTACATCGAGGCGGAGATCCGGGGACCGGGCCACGATCTCCATTCGGGCATGTACGGCGGCGCGATCGCGAATCCGGCCAACGTGATGGCCCGCATCGTCGCCTCCCTGCATCGCGAAGATGGTTCGATCGCGGTGCCCGGCTTCTACGACGGCGTTCAGGATCCCCCGGCGTCGGTGCTGGAGCAGTGGAAGGGGCTCGGTTTCGACGAGGCCGGCTTCCTCGCCAGCGCCGGCATCACCGCTGCGAGTGGTGGCGAATCGGGTCGGACCATGCTCGAACGAACCTGGTCGCGACCGACCCTCGACGTCAACGGCATCCATGGCGGGTACACCGGCGCCGGTGCGAAGACGATCATTCCCGCGACCTGCGCCGCCAAGATCAGCTGCCGACTGGTCCCCGGCCAGGATCCCACCACGATCGAACAGGCCCTTCGACACCACATCGAATCGAAGCTGCCCGCGGAATTCACCGTCGAATTCATCAACCACGGGATGAACCCGGCGGTCGTCGTGCCCGCCGACAGCCCCTGGCTCTCCGCGGCGAAGACCGGGCTCGCCGCCGCGTACACCACCCCCGCCGCGGTGATCGGAACCGGCGGCAGCATCCCCGCGGTCGGCGACATTCAGGCCAAACTCGGCATGGACGCCCTGCTCGTGGGCTTCGGGCTCGATGACGACCGCGTTCACAGCCCCAACGAGAAGTTCGATCTCCGGTGCCTTCGCGGTGGCATCAGGTCGCACGCCGGAATGATCGCGGCGTTCGCGGATCACCCGACCGCCTGAACCCCGGTCCGAGCGGTCGGACGTCAGGATGTCGGCGTCCGGCCCGCGAGCTTTCGCCGACGATGTTCGGTCAGCGCCCGGGCCGACGCCCGCCTGCGTTCCAGCTCGTGTGACCTGGCCACGCGACGGCTGGCCAGCAGCAGGACGCCGCCGAAGGCGGGAACGAGACACCCCGATACCACGATGATGGTGGGCAACCACGCCATGATTCATCGGATCGACTCGATCCGGTGTCCGCTGGAGTGGGCATTCACCCCGATTCAAAGTCCGTCCTCGCACCCCTGCGGCGGCCGTCCGGGGCGGTGGTGGGAGTACAATGCCGGAGATGCCGACTCACTTCCGGTTTCCCAGACGACCAAAATCCGACCGCCGGAATCATCCGACGGGACGCGGCTTCCGGTCCGTTCTGCGGCTGACCCTGCTCGTGGCCGTGGCCATGATCGCGATGACCGAGGGTTCGTCCGCCCAGACCACGATCTCGATCGATCACTTCGGGGCCGGGAACGCTTTCCGCCCCGGTGGCAGCACCGCCGTCCGCATTCGGATCCAGAGCGACCTCGACGAGCCCGTGCCGGGAATCGTGCAATGGGAGACGATCAACGGCGACGGCGACACGGTCGTGAACAGTCGCCGCCTCGCGATTCCCGCCCGTGGCGGCCAGGCGGTCACGTGGCTGATCGCCGAGCTGCCATCGAGATCCTCGGCCGCCGATCTTCTCCGCACGATCTGGACCTTTCGCCTCTTCGAGTTCGAGGACGGCGTCCGCACCCGTGAGATCTCGGTCGCCAGGATCGATCCCGGCGCCGCCCTGAACATCCCCCGTCCGGTCGAACAGACCCAGGCCTTGGCGATGGTGATCGGGCGGAACAACGCGGGCCTCGGAGGATTCGACCGGGTCCGCGGGTTCGCGATGCGGCCTGGAATGAACGAGGAGACCATCGTCGTCGCGAACGTCGAGCCCGGCGAACTTCCCGACGCCGCCGCGGGCCTCTCCCCCTACGAACTCATCGTCTGGGCGGCCAACGACCAGCGGTTCCTCCCATCCAGCATCGACAACAAGCCTTCGATCGAAGCCGCCCTCCGAGGCTGGCTCGAACGGGGCGGCCACCTCGTGATCCTGCTGCCCGCGACTTCGGATCCGTGGCGACTCGGCCGGAACGAAACGGTGTTCGGTGAACTGATGAAGGGCCTCGTCGCCATCCGCGAGGACGGGATCCCGCTTCGCGACCTGCTCCCGGCCCTCAGTGACCGGGCATCGCTCCGCGATGCGGCACGGCTTCAGCCGATGCACCGCTTCGATCCCGAAACGCTTCCCGCGGAATGGCGGGCACTGGCAGCCGTGATGCCGCCGAAGGCGGCCCGGACGTCGCCGGATTCGGACGATGCGACGGCGATCGTGGCACGGCGGCTGCAGGCGGCCGCCGAAGCTGATTCGGAACCGATCCTCTACGCGGTCCGGCGCGACGTCGGCCAGGGAATCCTCGACGTGGTCGGAATCGACGTCGCCGATCCCGATCTCCGCCTCCAGCAGGCGGGTGGTCTGCCGAAGACCAGCATCTTCTGGAACGACCTCCTCGGCAGACGAGCCTTCACCGCATCGGGCCCCACCCTCGAAGCGCTCAAGACGGACAGGCGTCTCGTCACTCGTCCCTCGATCGACAATCTCGGGGCGGGCGAAGTGATCTCCCGGAGCGTCGGGCTCACCAGCGGCGCGGTGGGCGGCGTACTGGGCGGGTTCGTCCTCTTCGCCATCTACTGGGCGGTCGCGGGTCCGATCGGATTCGCGGTACTCACCAAGCTCGGACGCCGGCGACTCGCGTGGCTCGCGTTCGCCGCGACCACCGTGGTCTTCTCGGTCATCGCGTGGACGACCAGCCGAGCTTCGAGCGGCGGCCCGATCGAGATGCGTCACGTCACGATGCTCCGCCACCTCTACCGACCGGAAGGCGCGGTGAACGAATCGCCGCAGTTCGATCTCGCCCGGACCTGGTTCTCCGCCCGGCTTCCGGGGTACGGCCTGGTGCCGGTCGAACTCGGTGGCGATGCGGTCGCGGGCAATCGTCTCGATCAGTTCTCCCCGCCCCCCAACGGACTCGCCCAGCAGTTTCCGAACACCGACCGGTACGAGATCCGGTTCGACGAGGCCGATCGCCAGCTGGTGCCGGCCCGCGCCACCAGCGCCGAGTTCGTCGCCGACTGGATGGGGCGTCCCGCACCGGCCGACGATGCCTGGAGGTCGACGCTCAAGGTGAAGCTCGACGATCCCGTCCGCCTCGAACGACACGCCGGCGAACAGATCTCGTTGCATGGCACCATCGTCAATGCCACGGGACTCGCCCTCGAAGACATCTACGTGCTGGTGGTCTTCCCGCGCCGCACGCCGACCTCGTTCCTCCCCGACGACGCTCCCGACACCACCCTCCCGGTGGTGCTCGACGACCCTCCGAACTACGGCGCGTTCGTCGCGCTGGCGAACCGGATCGGTCCGGGCGACGAGCTCAATCTCCGAACCATCCTCGAAGACACCGGCCGCCCCGTGTCCGAGCGGCTTCGCGGCAAGCGGAGTCTCGCGACCCAGATCCGGAACACCTTCCTCGAACCCGCCAGCGCGGCGGCCGCGGACGGATTCAACGCGATCGCCATGGGCAACGCCGGGCTCCGGCTGACCGACGTCGAGCGGCGACGCTATCTGCGGATGCTCTCGATGTTCCACATGCTGCCCCCGCCGCGGCTCGAAGTGAAGGAGAATGCGGGCGCGGTGGGCGCGGTCGCCTTCCACCGCTGGCTCGCCCGAGGAATGGACACCTCGACCCGATTTTCGGAACCCGGCGTGTTCGTGTTCGCCGCCGTGAGCGACGCCCCGTGTCCGGTACCGATCTCGATCGACGGAACGCGGGTGGCCGGCGAGGGGCTGGTGATGCTCCAGTGGGTGCATCCGCTGCCGCCGGTCCTCGAGCAACTCGCCCGTCCCGCGTTCCGGGCGGAGGACGAGGCGGCCCCGACCTCGGCGGCGAACGAAGTTTCCCTGGATGCCCGCAATGGAGTGGCCTCGACATGGCGATGATCGAGACGATCAATCTGACGAAGAAGTACGGCGAACTCGTCGCGCTGGACAACCTCAACCTCGTCGTGGAGGAGGGTGCGTGCCTCGGCTTCATCGGTCCCAACGGGGCCGGCAAGACGACCACCATCAAGATCCTCGCGACGCTCCTCAAGCCGACCTGGGGCGAGGCGCGGATCGACGGAAACGTGGTCGGCTACCAGAACCACCTGATTCGTCCGGTGATGGGATACGTCCCCGACTTCCTCGGTGCGTACGAGGACATGCTCGTCCTCGAGTACCTCGAGTTCTTCGCGGCGTGCTACGGGATCCACGGCAAGCGCCGGCTGAAGGTCGTCGGCGACGTCCTCGATCTCACGGAACTCGGCTACAAGGCCAAGAGCGAGGTCAACGGCCTGAGTCGCGGGATGCAGCAGCGACTCTCGGTCGCGCGGGTCCTGCTCCACGATCCGAAGGTCCTGCTGATGGACGAACCCGCTTCCGGCCTCGACCCCCGTGCCAGGATCGAGATTCGTGAACTCCTGAAGGAGCTCCGCCGCATGGGCAAGACCATCATCATCAGCTCGCACATCCTTCACGAACTCTCGGAACTCTGCAACGCGGTCGCGATCGTCGAGAAGGGCCAGCTCCTGTTCAACGGCACGGTCGCCGAGATCATGCGTCGCGCCGGCACCGGACGCCTCGTGCACATCACCCTCGACGAACGTCATGAAGAGGCCGCCCGCATGCTCGCGGAGGTCAAGGGCATCGAACGGGTCGACGTCAGCACGCCGGAAGGCAGGCCGCGGATCGACGTGATGCTCGATCCCGAACACGGCCTCCCGGTCAGCGAGCTGCCGAGCCGGCTCATCGCCCAGGGATTCCGGGTCGAGACGGTCCAGCACGAGCAGGTGAACCTCGAGACGGCGTTCATGCGACTCACCAAGGGCATCGTGTCGTGAGCGGCGGCCCCCACGTCCTGCTGGTCGCGGACCGGACCCGATCGGGCATCCCCGAGGTGCTTTCGACCGTCGAACCGGCGATCGAACGACACGCAGGCGAGATCACGCGGATCGGCCCGCACGAACCGCTCCCGGACACGCCCTTCGACGTCGCGGTGGTGCTCGGCGGCGACGGTACGATTCTCGGCCAGGCCCGTCGTCTCGCGGTACGAGGCACGCCCCTCGCGGGCGTCAACGTCGGGCGGCTTGGATTCCTCGCGGAGTTCGACGCGGGTGGCTTCGCGGGCGCGGCGGAACTCGTGCTTGGAACGACGCCGCCCATCGTGGAACGGATGACCCTCGAGATCCGGGTGGAGTCACCGGAAGACGACCCCGGGGACCTCGGCGACGATGAAGGCTGGACGCTCGCTCTCAACGACTGCGTGGTCACCGCCGGTGCGCCGTTCCGGATGATCGAACTCGGCATCGACTTCAACGGGCACGGTGGCCCCCACCTTTCGGGCGACGGCCTCATCGTCTCCACCCCGACCGGCAGCACCGCGTACAACGTGAGCGCCGGTGGCCCGATCGTCCATCCGACCTGTGATGCGCTGGTGGTCACGCCGCTGGCCGTGCACAGTCTCGCGTTCCGACCGGTCGTCGCCGGCGCCGACGAGACCATCGCGGTCACCGCGGTCCGGGTGAACGAAGGCACGACCCTCGTGATCGACGGCCAGCTGACCCGCCACCTCCGGGTCGGCGAGCGGGTCCGGCTTCGTCGCGGTGCGCCTCGCGTCCGCCTGATCCACGACCCCCGCGCGGAATTCTGGTCGACGGTGGTTAAGAAGATGCGGTGGGCGACCGGACCGACCTATCGAGATCGCTGATCACCACCTCGACGGCGGCCGGACCCCCCGTGGTACCGTCCCCGCCTCCAGTCCCCGAACCGAACCGGATCGAGCCCCGCATGATCGACCTCAAGAACCTTCGAGAAGACCCCGACCGGTACCGG
>NYSY01000115.1 GCA_002683215.1 Planctomycetaceae bacterium | reverse complement strand
GGAGACGACCTCCGCGATCACCTCCTCGTCGACGGTGCCGATCGTCTCGTTCATCTGCTCGCGCCACTCCTGCTGGATCCGCTCCTTCTCCTTGCGGAGTTTCTCGGCGGTGTCCCGGAGTTCCGCGGCCTTCTCGTAGTCGGCGCCCTTGACCGCTTCGTCCTTGTCGACGGCGAGCCGCTCGATCTTCTCTTCGAGCTCCGCGAGGTTGGGCGGCTTGGTCATGCTCTTGAGTCGCAGCCGGGCGCCGGCCTCGTCGATCACGTCGATCGACTTGTCGGGGTGGACCCGCGACGGGATGTAGCGGCCGGAGAGGTCGACCGCGGCTCGCAGCGCCTCGTCGGTGATCTTCACCTTGTGATGCGACTCGTACTTCTCGCGGATCCCCTTGAGGATCTCGACGGTCTGATCGGCCGTCGGGGGCTCGACCGCGATGGACTGGAATCGTCGTTCCAGCGCCGCGTCCTTCTCGATGTACTTCCGGTACTCGTCGAAGGTGGTCGCGCCGACGCACTGGATCTCGCCTCGGGCGAGTGCCGGCTTCAGGACGTTCGACGCGTCGATCGCGCCTTCGGCCCCGCCCGCACCCACGAGCGTGTGGAGTTCGTCGATGAAGAGCAGGACGTTCTTGGCCCGCCGGACCTCGTTCATCACCGCCTTGATTCGTTCCTCGAACTGACCGCGGTACTTGGTTCCCGCGACCATCGCCGCGAGATCGAGCACGACGAGTCGCTTCTCCCAGAGGAGATCCGGGATCTCCTGATCGACGATCCGCTGGGCGAGGCCCTCGACGATCGCCGTCTTGCCGACGCCGGCCTCGCCGAGGAGCACGGGGTTGTTCTTGGTTCTGCGGCAGAGGACCTGGACCAGTCGTTCGATCTCCATCGAACGGCCGATCACGGGATCGAGCTCACCCTGCTTGGCGAGCTCGGTCAGATCGCGACCGAAGGAATCGAGGGCCGGGGTCTTGCTCTTGCCGGCCGCGCGGCGGGGCCCTCCACCCTGCGGACCCGCGGGGGCCTCGCCGGAATCGGGGGCCTGTTCGTCGGGTTCGACGCCGGCGCCGAGGAGGTTGAGCACCTCGTCGCGAACCTCTTCGAGCTTCAGCCCGAGATTCATGAGGACCTGCGCCGCGACGCCGTCGTGTTCACGGAGCAGGCCGAGGAGCAGATGCTCGGTGCCGACGTAGTTGTGATTGAGGTTCCGCGCCTCTTCGATCGCGTACTCGATGACCTTCTTGGCTCGCGGCGTCTGCGGCAGCTTGCCCATGGTCACCATCTCGGGGCCGCTCTTGACGAGCTTCTCCACCTCGAGGCGGACCTTTCGAAGATCGATGTCGAGGTTCTTGAGGACGTTCGCACCGACCCCCGAACCTTCCTTGACGAGGCCGAGCAGGATGTGCTCGGTCCCGATGTACTCATGGTTGAAGCGCTGGGCCTCCTGGTTGGCGAGGGCCATCACCTTGCGAGCTCGGTCGGTCAGTCTTTCGAACATGGGAATCTCCGGATTGTTGGCTGGTCGGCCTGCTGCTCAATGGTACGCACGTGCCCGTCGCAGGGTCGCCCATCCCATGAGGTGGGGGCAACATCCGTGCCGGAACCACCTGTGATCCTTGCATCGGCCCGGAAACTGCCTCGATCGACCCGTTATCCCGAATCGGAGTCAGGAATCCCCCCGTATGGTGGCATCGTGAGACGCCCCCTTCCTGCCATCCTGACGGCCTGCGCCCTCCTCGCCTGCGGGTTCGCAGCCCCCGGAGCGGTTTCGATCGATGACCCGCCCGCGGAATCTCCCGGGTCCGTGGCGCCGGGGGCGATGTTCCTCCGTGGCGAAGTGAAGCTCGTCTCACCATTGCCGCTCCGAATCGAGGAACTCACGGGAAAAACAAGCGTTGGAAAGGTCGATCGGTTCGACGACGCCGGCTTGTACGGCGAGATCGGATCGGTTCGCTGGGCCGCGATGAAGCCTGCGGATCGGTTTCGTATCGGTCGCGCCGTGCTCGACCGGGCTCGGCGGGTGGATCCGCCCGGGCTCGCCTGGCTCGTCTTCATGCTGGAGGCGACCGGCGCGGATGCGTTTCGGGATCGAGCGGCGGATCTGCTCATCGCCACGGCCGGAGATGACGCCGATGCGTGGCTGGAGGAAGCGACCCGGAGAGCGCAAGAATTGCTCGAAGCGTCGGCGGCCCTGGCGGCGGCATCGGATGCGGCGCGGTTGGCGCGGGGGCGACCACATCATCACCCACGCGGATCGAAGGCCTGGCCGGCGATCGACGTTCGCACCTCGGTCGAGGCGGCGGCTCGGCTCCGCGAGGCCGGTGAGGAGGCCACCGACGGGCTGGGGTTCGAAGGGGTTCGACCCCGCCGGACGATCGTGATCGGGGGGCGGGAGGTCGATCGGCTCGCCCGCGTCGGGGTGCGATGCGACCGTTGGCTCGACGGCATCGCCGCGACCCTCGGACTTCCGCCCGGTCTTGACCCGTTCCCCGGTGGC
Source organism: Planctomycetaceae bacterium (assembly GCA_002683215.1). GTDB lineage: Bacteria > Planctomycetota > Phycisphaerae > Phycisphaerales > SM1A02 > UBA12014. Next base: position 3,111 of record NYSY01000115.1, on the reverse strand, counting down.
GCCCTCGTGGTGCAAGTGGGGGATCATGACCAGCTTCGATTATTGAGCGCCGGTCATTTCGGGCACGAGGTTCTCGACGCCGACGACGCCATCGTCTTCGTGACCGACGATGGGCCGTTCATCATCATCGCGCCGCCCCGGCCGCAGCGGGTCGAGAACCTCGGCCGGGTCATCGGTCCGGATCGGGATCCGAAGGCGGTCCTCGCCTCAGAAGCGGAGGTCCGTTGCATCACTCGCGGCATGGTCGCGATGCTCCAGACGCGTCGCGTGCCGCCCGCCTGGCTGCTGGAGGGATTGGCGGAGGCGATGGCATCGACCCTCGTCCCCGGTTCCTGCATCGACTTGATCCGACGCCCGAAGGCCCTCGCTTCGATCCGGGGTGGTCGTCCCCCACGGTGGATCCTCGACCTCGACGGCGACGATCCGGCCTTCGATCCCGAGGGACTCGGGCGGGATGTCGCCTTCATCGTCGCCACCCGCCTGCTCGAATCGGGGCCGGGCGTGATCCCCGGTCTGTTCGCCGATCTGAAGGCGGGGCGTTCGCTGGATGAGGCGTTCCGGCGACGGCTCGGGGTCTCGTCCGCCGCGTGGTTCGACGATACCGCGAACTGGTTCCGCTTCAACGACTGACGCGGGCGCCCGGCCCGGCTCAGGCCGGCCTTGCGGGGCGTCCGGTCGGGACCACGATCCACGTCAGAAGGAAAGCCGCCGCCGCGAGGCCCAGCGCGAGCAGATAGCTCGCGGCGATGCCCGGTGCGTAGTCGCTCATGTCGGGGCCGCCTCGGGCCTTGATCAATGCGGCCGACACGACCACGCCCACGTTGCCGCTCATGATCAGCACGGTGAGCATCGAGCCGCTGGCGAGCCCGACGTTCCCTTCCGGGACCGTGGCGATGCCGCCGGCCTGTGACATCGACCAGCCCCACGAACAGCCGAACCCGACCACGAGCAGTCCGATCGCGAGCCAGGGGGAGACGTCGGACATCCAGAAGACCACGCAGGCGACACTCTGGATCGCGGTGGCGAAGAGGAGCATCCGACGCGTACCCATCCGTCTTTGGATCGCGGGGCCGATGAAGCCGGCGATCGCCACGGGGCCGCTGAGGTAGAGGAACTGGAATCCGGTGGTCATCGCATCGTCCCCCCGCACCTCCTGAAGATAAAGGGTCGTCGCGAAGATCAGCACGCACCAGCAGGTGTTGCTCAGGCTGCCTCCGAGCAGGTAGCCGGCGAAGTCGCGATTCCCGAGCAGCCGCAGGTCGATCAGCGGGCTCGGCCGCCGCAGTTCGCACGGAATGAAGAGGATCAGTGCGACGAGCCCGCCCGTCAGGATCGGGATCCAGGTCATCGCCGGTCGATCCGGTATCCACGCGATCCCGATCGAGAGGCCGCCGATGCCGAGGGTCAGCAGCGCGATCCCCGCGTAGTCGATGCGACCTCGGGCCGCGTCGGGATTCCGGCTCTCCCGGGCGAAGATCAGGACGAGGATGAACGCGACCGCGGAGAGGGGCAGGTTGATCAGGAAGACCCATCGCCAGTCGATCAGCTCGGTGAACACGCCGCCGATCACCGGGCCGACCGCCATGCCGATGGTGGCGATGCCGGTGAGAATGGACATCATCCTCGGAAGCTCGGAGCGATCGGAGCTCGCGCCGACGACCGCGGTCGAAAGTGGAAAGAGCAGGCCGGCGCCCACGCCGAGGGCGAGCCTCGACACGATGAGCATCGTGACGGACCCGGCGAATCCGACCCAGAGGGAGGCCGCACCGAACAGGATGATGCCCAGCAGCAGGAGTCGCCGCCGACCGTACCGATCCCCGAGCGGACCCGCGATCGCGAGCACGATCGAAAAGGTGAGCACGTAGCCGGTGATCACCCACTGAAGGCTGTCCGCGGAGACCTTGAAATCCCGCGCCATGCTCGGAAGGGTGATCGCGGTCGCGGTGTAGTCGACGACCACCAGCATCTGTGCGATGCCGGCGGCGAGCAGAAGAACGAGATCACCGATCGGACCACGGCGGGTGGCGGGCGGCTCGGAGCCAGTCGCGGAGGCCTCCCGGGTCAATCGCCGGTTTCCACGGCCCGGCCGTCCTCGAGCCGCACCACGCGGTCGGCGTACTCCGCGACGTTGGGATCATGGGTAACCATGACGATGGTGAGCCCGGCGAGGTGTCGCTTCTTCAGGAGGTCCAGGATTTCGCGGCCGGTTGCGGCGTCGAGGTTTCCCGTGGGTTCATCGGCGAGCAGGATGCCGGGTTCGCTCGCGAGGGCTCGGGCGATCGCGGTTCGCTGTCGTTCGCCGCCCGACAACTGGCTCGGCTTGTGTCGGAGTCGATGGCCGAGCCCGAACTCCTCGAGGGTCGCCCGGGATGCGGACGCTTCCGGACCCGACTGAAGTCGGATTCGTTCCCCGATCACCTGCCCGATCTGGAGCAGCACCACGCCGATCGCGGCGCCGAGCACGCCGAAGACGGCCGCGATCACCGCCATCTTCGGGTCGGTCGCGACGTCCGCGTCCGGAAGCACGCCCTGGCCGGCGAAGTAACCGATCGCCGCGCCGATGCCACCACCCACGAGGGCGGCGAGCAGGGGGAGGGTCGCGACGATCCAGCGGCTCGGAACGAGGCAAGGCAGCATCGCGTTTTCGAGCACGCTGAGTTCGGGGAGCAGGTGATAGAACTGGAAGACGAAACCGACGCTGCGATTCCGGTAGTGATTCAGTTCCGCGTTGTCGAACCGGCTCACGTCTCGGCCTTCGTGCTGGATCGCATTGCGGGCCGTGCCGCGGTCCGGCCGGTCGAGACCACCCAGCAGATGGAGCAGCGTGCTCTTGCCGCTGCCGCTCGCGCCGAGGATCGCGACCCATTCGCCGCGACGAACCTCGATCGACGCGTCTTCAAGGACCCGGACCGGACCCCGCCCGAGTCGATAGGTCTTCCGGACGCCGGCGGCTTCGAGCACGACCGGCGACGGATCGCGATCGGACGAGGGCTTCGAGGATGTCTTCTTCGTTTCCTCGTTCATTCGTAGCGAAGGGCTCGTACCGGATCGGTGTCCGCGGCCTTGGCCGCCGGGATGGCGGCACCGAGGACGCTGAAGACGATCGCACCG
>NYSY01000114.1 GCA_002683215.1 Planctomycetaceae bacterium | reverse complement strand
GAGTTCGAGCGCGATCCGCATCATCTTCAAGGCGAAGGCGGCGACCCAGCTGGTCGCGTCCGCCTGCTGCAGCCGCCAGCCCTCGGGGAGGGGGGCGCTCCGGTCGAACGCGCCGATGTTGTCGAGGCCGAGGAATCCACCGTCGAAGATGTTGTGGCCTTCGGCGTCCTTGCGGTTGACCCACCACGCGAAGTTCAGGAGCAGTCGGTGGAAGATCCGTTTGAGGAAGTCGATGTCGCCCGAACCACCCTTCGCGTGTCGCTCGATCTGGAACGTTCGCCAGGCGGCCCAGGCGTGGACCGGGGGGTTGACGTCGCCGAACGCCCACTCGTAGGCGGGGAGTTCGCCGTTCGGGTGCATGTAGCGATCGTCGACGAACAACAGGAGCTGTCGCTTCGCGAATGCCGGATCGATCCCCGCGAAGGTGACGGCCTGAAAGGCGCTGTCCCACGTCGCGTACCACGGATATTCCCAGGCGTCCGGCATGGAGAGCACGTCGTGGTTGGCGATGTGCGTCCACTCGTGGTTGCGGCCGTTCTTGTGTCCGCGAGGCGGGGGGGGCTGGCCGGGGTCGCCCTCCAGCCACCGCCGAACGTCGTAGTTGTAGAACTGGCAACCCCAGATCATTCCCGCATGGGCCTGCCGAAGAACCGCCCGGGCGTCGTCGGACTCGCACTTCACCTCGTGGGGGCGGTGGAAGGCGTCGCATTCGGCGCGTCGGCGGTCGACGGTCTCGTCGAAGCCTTTCAGACCCGGTGCGGCGTCGACGGGTGCGAAGCGGACCCGGACGGTGGCCGTCCCGCCCGCGGGGACCTCCAGCACGTGATGAAGTCCGACCTTCGTCCCATGACCGTCGGGATTCACCGCCTCCGATCGACCGTCGACGATCGCCTCGTGGATCGCGTCCTTGGGATGCGGGCTCGTCGCGTCGGAACCGAAGACCTTCGGGAAGTTCGTCTCGTTCTCGCAGAACAGCGGCGTCGCGTCGTCGGTGAATTCGATTCGGTACGAGCCCACCTCGGGATGGACGACTTCGATCGAGCCGTCCTCGCCCGCAGTCATGGTCGGACGCGGATCGTCGACCCCCCAGGACCAGGTGTTTCGAAACCAGGCCTGGGGAATCAGATGGAGGGTGGAGGCCTCCGGTCCGTGGTTGGTCACTTCGAGCCGCAGCAGGATGTCCTCCGCGTCGGCCTTGGCGTACTCGACCTGGACGTCGAAGAATCGATTCTCGTCGAACACGCCGGTGTCGATCAGTTCGTATTCACGATCTTCGACGCCCCGGGCGGCGTTGGTCTCGACGAGGTCCTCGTAGGGGAACGCGGCCTGCGGATACCGGTAGACCATGCGGAGATACGACGCGGTCGGCGTGGCATCGAGGAAGAAGTACTGCTCCTTGACGTCCTCGCCGTGGTTGCCCTGGCCGTTGGTGAGTCCGAAGAGGCGTTCCTTCAGGATCGAATCACGACCGTTCCAGAGCGCGAGTCCGAGGCAGATCCGCTGGGATCGATCGCAGAAGCCGCCGAGGCCGTCCTCGCCCCAGCGGTACGCGCGACTCCGCGCCGCGTCGTGCGAGAACGAATCCCAGGCGTCGCCGTCCGGGGAGTAGTCCTCCCGCACCGTGCCCCACTGGCGTTCGCTGAGCCACGGCCCCCAGCGGCGCCACGGTGAATCCATGTCGTCCGCGGCGGCGAGCCGCGCATCCTCGGCCGTCGTCGGGTGCGGCGGGTCGGTGTGATCGTCGGACGGCGTGGTCATGGGTGGGGCTTTCGGAGCGGGCTCACGCGAAGGCGTCGGAGGCGACGCCGCGACGGTGATCGATCAGGAGTCGGAGTGCGGCAAGCAGCTCGCCGACGCTCCACGCCTGGCTGAGGCATCCGCCCGCACGGTGCGGGTCGTCACCGCTGTGGACTTCGGCGATGCCGCCCAGCACGCGGCGCGACGATTCATCGACGATGCCGGAAAGAACGTGATGCAACGCGTCGGGATCCCGATGGACCCGCAGGTGGGTCCGGACGAAGGGGCCGAGGAGCCACGGCCAGCTCGTGCCCATGTGGTACGCGGCATCACGAGTCGCCTGGTCGCCCTCGTACCGAGGCTGGTATCTCGCATCCGCGGGATCCAGGGTCCGGAGCCCGGTGGGAATCCGCAGCACGCGGTCACAGGTCTCGAGCACGCTCGCGGCGCGGTCGCCGGTCACCGGTGGATGGACGCATCCGGTCGCGAAGAGCTGGTTCGGGCGAAGGGAGCCGTCGAGACCGTGTGGGCCGTCGACCACGTCGGCGAGGTAGCCGTGATCTGGCAGCCAGAAGCGGTCGAAGGAGTCCTGCACCTGATCGGCCGCGGTGGTGAACGCGGTGCCGTCCTCGCCGAAGGCCGCGGCGAAGCGGGCTCGCCAGCGCCATGCGGAGTGGAGCAGGGCGCTCAGTTCCACCGCCTTGCCGGCCCGGGGCGTCACCACCGTGCCGTCGATCCGGGCATCCATCCAGGTCAGCTGCAGACCCGTCTCGCCCTGGTCGAGCAGGCCGTCCGCGGGGTCGATGCGGATGCCGTGTCGCGTGCCGGCGCGATGGGCGTCGAGGATCTCGTCGATGGCCGGAAGCAGGCTGCGAAGAAAGGCGTCCGCGGTCGAGGCATCCTCGTCGCCCGAGGCGACCCAGGTCCGGCCGACGGCTTCGATGAAGAGCAGGGCTGCGTCGGCGGTGTTGTACTCGGGGGGGCGGCCGAGACCGGGAAACCGGTTCGGGATCATGCCGCAGTCGACGAAGCCGGCGAAGGTGGTGAGGATCTCCCGGGCGATCTCCGCGCGACCGGTGGCCAGGCAGATGCCGGGGATCGAGATCATGGTGTCCCGGCCCCAGTCTGCGAACCACGGATAGCCCGCGATGATCGACTTGCCCTCGCCGTCGGCCGTGGGCCGGTTCACCACGAAGCGATCCGCGGCGGCGACCAGCGTCTCGTGAACCGGGGGTGGCTCGACGTGGAGCGCGGCCCGGGCGAGCTCGACCAGGCCGCGATGTCTCGTCGCCTCCTCCGCGAACGGATCCCGGTCGCGGAAATCGAATCCGGCATCGCCGCCCGCGGCGAGTTCGATCCGCAGGACGTCGCCTTCGGCGAGTTCGGCGGTCGCTTCGCCGAGCAGGAGGTGATCGTCGAGGTCGTCGTAGCCGCGTCGAGTCTCGGTGTCGAGGTGGTAGCCGCGGTACCAGTCCCCGCCGGGCGCGATGCTGCCGCCGGCGATTCGGACCGCGACGTCGATCTCGCTTCCGCCGTGCTCGGTCTCGGGCAGTCGAAGACGAAGGGTGGTTTCGTCGTGTTCGAGCGTGCTTGCCGCCCAGGACGCGCCGGGGGCGAGCAGATCCGCGAGCCGGTTGCCACCGACGATCTTCACGGCGAGCCGAATCGGACGGTCGGTGGCCTCCACCCGGTACTCCGCGATCGTCGCGTCGTGGCCGTGCGGCATCACCAGTCGACGGGAGATCCGGGTGCGGCCGCAGAGCCACTGGTGCTCGACGGTGCCGTCGTTCGCGCGGCAGCGGATCAGATGGCGGTGTCCGAAGCCGGTCAGGCCGCCTTCGCGCCAGACGTCGGAGGACAACGTGAGATCCTCGAACGCGGGATCATCCTCGGGATCCCGGTCGGTGAGGCGGGTGCGGCCCCGGGTCCAGAACGCGCGAAGCCGTTCATCGAGTTTCGCCACGATCACCGAGCGGGTGTCCGGGGGTTCGACCGCGGCGGCGAGCACTGCGTGATATCGACGATCGAGCACGCCGGCGATCGATCCGCACGCGTAGCCGCCGCGACCGTTGGTCAGGAGCCATTCGTGTCGCCGCGACGCCTCGTCGTCGGCGCAGATCGCCGGACCGAGGTCGAGGGTGGGGCGGTGCTCGATCCGGTGCGATTTGGCGATGGACTGCAGGTGCTGCGGGCCGGGCATGGTTTCCCCAAGGACGACGAACACGGTGCCGGATGAAGCCGTCGCTCGCATCATCCCCGGTTTTCACCCGGGCCGCGAATTCAGGAGGGCTCGGTGGGAGGAGTCGGTTCGAGCCGGCCGTCCGGGGCGATCTCGATCGACCGTGACACGCTGCGAAGATCGTCGGGGTCATGCGTCACCAGGAGAAACGCGGTACCCGTTTTGGTCAGGGTCGAACAGACCAGTTCACGCACCGAGTCGCGTCGTCTTCGGTCCAGTCCGGCGAAGGGCTCGTCAAGCAGCGCGACGGCGGGCCGGCGGGCGAGGATCCGGGCGAGGCAGGTGCGGGCCCGCTCACCACCGGACAGCTGGTCCGCACGTCGATTCCGGAAGTCCGTGGCGTCCGCGGCTTCGATCGACGCTTCGACGCGTCGAGCGCGGGCGGCCTGGTCGAGGTCGAGCCCCGAGACCGCCATGTGCACGTTCGTCGTCACATCGAGGTGGTCGTAGAGTGGAAGGTCCTGCGACACGAACGCGACGTCACGGCGACCGGGCGCGGAACGGCCGACGTCGACGCCGGCGATCCTCACCACGCCGCGGTCGGCGCGGTCGAGGCCGGCGATGACGCGAAGCAGGGGGCTCTTGCCCGATCCGGATTCGCCGATCACCGCGAGCCCGGTGCCCGCGTCGAGGACGAGATCGACGGGACCGACGCCCCGGCCGGAGCCATGGCGTCGCTCGACGCCCGAGAGCTCGAGCGCCAGCGGCGATCCGGTGTCGGCCTCAGCCTTCCGTGTGCTCACGGCTTGACCGGCGGCGTTGGAGTTCGGCATCGATGAAGGGTTGCAGCGCGCCGTCGAGGACGGTCTGCGGGTTTCCGGCTTCGTGCCCGGTCCGGTGGTCCTTCACCCGGTTGTCGTACAGGACGTAGGAACGGATCTGCGTGCCCCAGCCGCGGTCGACCTTGCCACCGGTGGCGGCGTCGAGTTCGGCCTGTCGCTTCTCCTCTTCGATCTGTTCGAGCTTCGCCATCAGCACCTGCATCGCCTGACGCCGGTTCTGCGGCTGATCGCGGAAGGTGCTGGCGACGACCATGATTCCGGTCGGCTTGTGAACGATGCGGACCGCACTGGCGACCTTGTTGACGTTCTGACCGCCGGGGCCGCTGGATCGCGCGAAGTTGCTGATCTCCAGATCGTTGTCCGGGATCACGAGATCGGTCTCCTCGATCTCCGGGGTGACGTCGACGGTCACGAAACTGGTCTGCCGCTTGCCCTGGGCGTTGAACGGGCTCACGCGGGCGAGGCGGTGGGTGCCGCGTTCGCAGTTCATGTTGCCGAACGCGTACGCGCCCTTCAGGTGGTACGAAACTTCATTGATCCCGACTTCGGTGCCATGGGTCCGGCTGAGTTCCTCGACCTTCCAGCCCTGCTGTTCCCAGTAGTAGAGGTACATCCGGTCGACTATTTCCGCGAAGTCGTCCGCATCATTGCCGCCGTCGCCGGCCTGGATGGCGACGAAGCAGTCCCGATGGTCGTGCGGGCCCGCGAGCAGCGACTGCAGCTCCACCTTGTCCATTCGGCGTTCGATCTGGAAGAGCTGCTCGTCGGCTTCCTCGAGGAGTTCGCGGTCGTCCTCCTCCTTGGCGAGTTCGAGGCCGAGCTTCGCATCATCGAACAGCGCGATCACCTCCTCGAGGGGATCGATCTGCGCCTTGACGAGCTTGTACTTCGAGATGTGCGCCTGGGCGGCATCCTGGTTGTCCCAGAAGCCGTCGGCGTTCATCCCCTCCTGGAGGGCTTCTCGCTTCGACACCTTGGTGTCGTAGTCAAAGAGAGTCACGGATTGTCAAGATCCGCGCCTCGAGTTCCTCGACCAGCGAGGCATGGGTTTCATAGTGCATGTCGTGAGTCTATCAGGCGAGGTCAGTCCCGCGGGAGTCGGGCGGCGAGCGTCGCGACGGCACGGCCCACCGACTCCACCAGCGCGTGGCGGTTCTCGTCGAGGATCGAGCCGTCGCCGTGGAAGGCGTCGTGGCCGAAGGGGATCGCCGCCTCCTGCGGGACCACGTGGGAGCCGACGTGGGAGAGAATGGCGCGAGCGTGAACCAGTCCCCGGATCCCGCCGAGCCCACCCGGGCTGGTCGAGAGCAGCCCCGCGACCTTGCCCCGCCAGGCGACCAGCGGCGGATCCCCCGGTGATTCGGGATCCGGCCGGGTGGTCCAGTCGATCGCGTTCTTGAGGACCGCGGTCAGGGATCCGTTGTACTCCGGGCTGGCGATGATGACGCCCCGACTTCGCTTGAGGGCCTCTCGGAGTCGCCGGACACCGTCCGGCATGCCGTGCTCCCGTTCGAAGGCCTCGTCGTACATCGGGATTCCAAGGTCGCGGAGGTCGATGTGATCGATCTCCGCGCCCTCGGCCTCGGCGCCCGCGAGGGCGACGTGGACCAGGCGGCGGTTGAGTGAGTCCGGACGCGTGCTTCCGGCTATTCCGATGATGCAGTTGGACATCGTGTCGTTTTTCGATCAGGGTTGGTGACTGGGGGGAGGGACGGTAGGGTATCGAGCCATGAAGTGCTCCGCACGAGTTCGATCGCTCCGAGGCTCCGCGACGCTCGCCGTCACCGCGAGGGCG
>NYSY01000113.1 GCA_002683215.1 Planctomycetaceae bacterium | reverse complement strand
GGCCACGAGATGGATGTCGGACGCGTCCTGTTCGAACGCCTGTCGAAGAATGTCGTTGAGATGCATCTGCCACTCCGCCGGATGAAGGAACCGAACTTCCTTTTCAGCATCGGTCGGGTGGGGGGCGGGTTGACTGGAACCTCTTGGGTTCGGTCGGATCAGGGGGCTTCGCCGCCGTTCTCCGGCGATTCCGCTGGCGCGGATGCCGCGGCTCGGTCCAGCGTGAAGGTGCCGGAACCGCTGAATGACTCGGTGGGGCGGCGGACGCCGACGTCGAACAGGATTCGACCCAGGAATCCCGGCGCCCGATATCGGACGCCGGCTTCGAGCCGCCACGGGATCGGGGCGTCGAGGTCGACACGCTCGGCGAGATCGCCGGGCAGGGGGATGGAGGCTGGAATCTCCATGGTGATCGACTGACCGGGTGGAATCGTCCGGAGGGCCGCCCACCGGCCCTCGAAGACACCCACGCCCTTCACGGTGAACACGTATTCGAACCGCTCGAGCGGGATGTCCTCGGTGCCATCGTTGGCGAGTCGAAGGTCGATCCTGAATTGGGCGGCGTCGTCGGTTCTCGCCGTCGGTTTCGCGGCGGTCGCGGCGACCCGTGGCACCGCCCCGCATCCGACGGCCAGGAGCAACGTCGAAACCAGAAGGAGCGCGGGCGTGAGAACGGGTCCGGGGTTCATGCTTCGCATACTGTACCGGGAGGGGAAGATCTCCTCCCGATCCTCATGACGAAGCCACCGAAGACCAAGCTCGGGCCTCCTTCCCTCCGGTATCGCGGATGGGTCCGTCTCGCCCACGTGATCCCGATCCTGCTGGCCTCCACCGCGACGGCGGTGCCCCGGCAGGTGGACGTCGCCGTGACGGTCGACGACTCCCCGGTGGCGACCCGATCCCTGAGCGAGGCGATGGTCCAGGCGAAGGACAACCCGGCTCGTACCGCCGATCTCCTCGCCTCCCTCCTGGACGAGTACGGGATCCGGCTCGCCGAGACCGATCGACCGGACCGATTCAGGTCCGTCCGGGACGAAGCGATCGGAATCCTCCGTTCCGACCCCGCAGTACTCGCGGCGTGGCGTCGCGAGGCGTCCGCCGACGCCGCTCGATTGCTCGAAACCGGTGATCCGGGGGAAGCGTTCGACCGGCGTCCGCTGACCGATGCTGGGTTGGAGTCGGGGCTTCGGGTCGCCCAGATGGCGATCGAGTCGGGGAGTCCCCTCTTGGGACTCGCGATGCTCGATGAGCTCGAGTCCTGGCCCGGCGCTTCGGATGACCGGCGTCGTCACCTGATTCTCGAGGGACTCGGATGCGTGGGCGCTCTGCGGAACGATGTCCCGGTTCGTGACCGGGTCGATCTGGAATCGATGCTGGAGCGGATCATCGGCGAGCTCGCGGTGCTGGACGAGGACGCGGGGGCGATGATCCGTCGCATCGGAACGACTGCCGTTCCCGTGGTCGGCGGGCAGCGCCCGGACCTCGCGTCGATCCGCGATGCGGACTGGACGCGGATCTGGGAGGAGCCGCTCCTCGACACGTTGTATCGACGTCGCTACTACGACTCCGTCGATGGCCGTGCCTTTTCCGAGGCGAACGCAAGAAGAGCCGGTTTTTCGGGATCGAGCATGACGACGGTGCCCGTGGTTCACGGGGATCTCGTGCTCGTGAACGAGGGTTTCCTGATCCGGGGATTCGATCGGTACACCGGTCGCATGCGCTGGTTTCGGGACTTCGGCGTGTCGCGCGGCATGCGACCGAGCGGGACGCCCGGCGATCTCGGAGAGATCGTGATCGAGGGCGACGCGGCGTTCACGGTGGTGGGACACGCGTTCGGCTCCGGCCGGGAGGGAACCGGTGAGATCCTTCGATTCGATCCGGACACCGGATTGGAAAGATGGCGGATCCAGCCCGAGCGGTTGTTCGAGGATGGGTCGCTCGATGGCTCGTTCATCTCCGGTCCGCCGTTACCGCTCGGCGACATCGTCGCCGTTCCGCTTCGCAAGTCGAACACGCGGCTCGAGACCATCGAGTACGTGCTCGCGATCGATCAGGCCGATGGTGGATTACGCTGGCTCCGGCCGATCGCGTCCAGCGGTGGTGTCCGGATGGGGGGGGCGCGGACGTTCGCTCGCCTCGCCGCGTACGACGGGGATGTCGTGGTCTGCTCCGCCGCGGGGGCCATCGCGCGGCTCGAAGCTCGAAACGGTCGGGTCCGGTGGCTCCGTCGCGAGGAAGTGCCGCTGCGGGCGCCGAGGAATTCGTCGATGCCCTGGGAGATCGCCGGGCCGGTGGTGCTCGACGTCGGCATCGCGACGTTGGATCCGGCCAGGCAGCACTGGCTGCTGCTCGACCCGGAGACCGGGGAGGTCCTGGTCCGTCGGCCGGTCGGGTCCGGGACCGTCGCGGGGGCGGTCGATTACCTGCTCGCTTTCCCAGATCCCTCCGAAGATCGTGATCTTCTGCTGGCGATCGGCAGCGACATCGTCGCGCTCGATCCATCGACGGGCGATGCCCCCGTCTGGAGGCTCTTCAAGTCGATCGTGGACGCGGTCGATCGGAATGTGGCAGAGGCCGAGGACTGGGCGAACGGCATTCGTGGAAGGGTGACGGTCGTTCCCGGCGCGGTGCTGGTGCCGTACCTGGATGTCCTCGCGTTGATCGACGGTCGCACCGGCACGATGGATCGCATCATTCGAATTGCGGGTGGCGGCAACACCTTCGCGACGCGGACGGGAATCTTCGCCGCCGGCGACGATCGACTGGTCGCCTACATGCCGCTCGCCGAAGCACTCGCGACCTTGCGGGACCGGGTTCGGAGATTTCCCGATGCGATCGTCCAGGCGCTGGCCCTGTTGGAACTCGCAGGCGGCCTCGGCGACCGCGTGCTGGTGCTCGAGGCGGCCGAGGCGGCGGTCGGTGGTCTCGCCCGGAGCCCGGATCCGATCCTGCGAACCGAACTTCTGGACCGGCTGCTCGAATCGGTGGAATCGTCGACCGACCCGCGGGACGGGGAGCGACTCCTCGAACTGGCGTCCGAAGTCGCGACCACGCCCGAGGGGCGTGTTCGACGGCAGCTCGCGTTGGGCGACTGGATGTCACGGCAGGGGCGGGTTGAGGACGCGGTCGAGGCCTGGGCCACCATTCTCGAGTCGACGGCCCTGGCGACGGTGGTGATCGAGGCCGACGCCGACGTGGTCACCACCGGCGGGGGCTTCGCACGGTCGCGGATTCTCGCGTCGCAGCGGGCGACGCCGTCGGTGCGGACGTCGACCGATCTTCGTGGGATGTATCTGTTCGAGGGGATGCTCGCCCAACGTGGTACCGCCGAGGACTTCATCTCCGTCGTTCGACGCTTTCCCGGCACCCGAGGGGCCTTGCGGGCCGGACGTCGGGCGATCGAGATTCTTCGGGATGAAGGTCGGCCCCTCGAGGCCGCGGCGGTCGCACGGATCGTGGAGCGTGATCTCCATCCGCAGGATCCCCGTTTGAAGGAACTCCTCCGCTTCACGGCGGAGATCGCCCTCGAGGCCGGTCGTTCATCGCTGGCGAATGCCCTCGATCCCGAGTCGGCGGATGCCGGCCGGGAGACACCGCTCGTCGGATGGCCGGCGGTGGATTCCCGGACTCGATCGCCCCGGCGTCCGATCCTGGGCGGATCGCCCCGCAACCTCCGATTCGTCCCCGGCGTCCTCGTCGTCGAGCATCCGGTGGCGTCGTTGGAGTCCCCGACCGACGCGGTGCTGGTGGTCGAAGACGAAGGCCGCACGCTGGTTCGAAGATCGTCCGACGGTCTCGAGGTCGAGTGGCGGCTTCCACTCGCCGGGAACGGCGTCGAGATCCTGCGGTACGAGCCTGAACTGCTGGTCTGGGAGGGAGGCGACCTCCGCGACCCTCAATTGAGCGCCGTCGATCCGATGACCGGCGAGTTGTTGTGGTCGACGGTACGGGCGAGTTCACTCCTGCCGGCACCGGCGCGACTCGTGGTCGGGGCGGATGGTTTTCTTCCCGACAGCAAGCCGTTTCTTCCGTTCGAGATTCTTCCGGTCCCGGTGGATGACGGCGTGGTGCTCGCACGTCGGGACGGCAACATCGTGAAGATCGAAGCGGGAGATGGTCGGACGGTCGCCTGGTCGCGTGACGACGTCCTCGATCGAATCTACGGCGTCCACCGCGCGGGCGGCCTCATCCACATCCGTGGGGCGTCCATCGGTCTCGACGGGGATTCCGTCGGCACGGTGGTGAGCCTGGATCCGGTCGACGGCCGAACCGTCCACGAGACCAGCGTTCCCGGTGGTGAGATTCGCTGGCTCGTCACGGATCCGCTGGGGCGACTGGCGGTCGGATCGACGCGATCGGTGACGGTCATCGACCCGAACGAGGCGATTCTCGGCGGGGATGATCGGTGGTCCCGTTCCGATCCGCGTCTGTTGGGGTCGGAGATCGCTTGGTTCGATGATGGGCGACTCGTGGTCGTGGACGATCGAGGGGTTCCGGTGGCGTTCGACGCCGACCGCGGACGCATCGACGAGGACCGGTGGGTTCTCACCACGGATTCCGAGTGGATACCGGGTGCCGCCGCCAGAGCGGTCCAGGATGGGACGCGTCGATACCTCGCTTTTCGAGACCGACTCCTGTTGTTCGACCCGGAGGGCCGGGTCATCGGCGTCGACCGGATCGCCGATGTGAATCGCATGGATTGGGAGGTCCTTCCGACGCGTGACGGCGTGCGGCTGATCTCTCAGCGGCCTGGTCGAGGTCGCTACACCTTCCGGGTCTTCGAACTCGATCCCGACGCGGGCCTCCGCATCTCCGGCGTCCCCTTCGAGGTCGAGCCGACCGCCGCCCGATATCAGCGGGCCCACGCCATCGACGGCTGGCTGCTCTTCGCGACGGATGGGGAGATCAACGCGGTTCCCCTTCCCGTGGATGAGTCCCGGACGAACCCGGTCCCTTGACGATTCGGGCTTGATCGTGCATAAAACGCATTCGACGATTCGGACGGCAGGTCGCGGATGACGTGCCCGTCGGAATCGATCGACTTTCGTGACTGAGAAGGACTGGCTGCATGATGACGATTCTCACCGACACCGAGTACTCCACCCCATCCCTCATTCCCGCCGTTGATCGGGTCGCTGACCCCATCGGTCACGGCTTCGAGCAGGTGTCCGCGGGTACCTGCACCTTGATCGGCTCCTGGGGCGAAGGTGACGATGAGGAAGACGATTACGCGGGAATCTACGACGACGACGAGGACGACGACGAAGGCGAAGACGAGGACGAGGACGAGGACGAGGACGAGGATGACGACGACGGTCATGGTGAGAGGAAGAAGAAGCGTCGGGGAATCAACGCTGACGAAGACGAAGATGCGGACGAAGACAAAGAGATCTACGGAGACGACGACGAGGAAGAAGAGGATGACGATGATTTCCTCGACGACGACGACGACGACGACGACGACGATGACGACGACGATGACGACGACGACGACCTGTAGGCGTCGGGTCGGGCACCCGTATCCAGTCGGATCTCAGAACTGATTTGAATCGATCAACCGGCGTCGCGGAGTCGGGCAAGCAGTATCTCGAACCGACCGGATCCTGGTCGGAGCAGGAGGATCGGCTCGGCTTCGATTCCTGACCTTCGCGGAATCGCCAGGGATTCCGCCAGTCGGATCTTCGCCGGGAGCAGCCCGCCGGATGCCGCGAGCTCCACGAGCAGCAGGCCGTCTTCGGTCGCCGCGATCCCTCGATTCTCATCGAGCATCGATGCGACGATCACGCCTTCGGGGAACGGGCGAGCGAGGTCCCGTTCCGGCGACCATTCCACCAACCGCTGAAGATCGGGATGCAGGAAGATGATCCGGGGCGGACCACCCGGTGGAGACGCCTCGATTCCGATCTGAGGGGAGAGCATCGCGTGAACGAGTCGTTCGTTGGTCCGGATCGAGATGGGGTGGGTGATCATCCCGTCCCGGAACCGATCTTCATCCGTGAGCCGTGACCAACCGAGTTCGACCGTGCCGTCGCCACGTCGCAACGCGAAGAGCGTCCGGCCGTCGTCGGCGAGCACGGGGGCGATCCAGGATCGTTCGAAGCGCCGCTCCAGTCGCCAGTCAGACTCGTCCGGTCGACGCACCATGAGGTCGAAGGACGAATCCTCGACGCGACGTCGGCTCCAGGCAAGCGTCCCGTCGGGACCGTTGGTGGCGAAGGCGTTGACGAATTCGTCGTCGACGAGCCAGGTGGGCGCTCCATCCGACCACGGGACGCGGCCGATTCGACGCGTCCCGTCGGGCCGCTGCTCTTCGATGAGAAATCCCTTCGCATCGGCCCCGCGTCCGAGCAGCCAGGGACCGCGAATCGTCCGTACCCGTTCGACGGCGTCCGGCTCGATTCGGAGGATCTCGATCGAGACCACCG
>NYSY01000112.1 GCA_002683215.1 Planctomycetaceae bacterium | reverse complement strand
CTCGTCGATCAGTTCGATGCCCTCGAGACGCACGAGCGTCACGAAGGCGTCCACCGCATCCGGGTCGACGTAGCAGTCGGGGAGGCAGGTGTTGACCTCTTCGTAGCAGATCCAGCCGCGCTTGCGGCCGGCCTCGACGAGTTCGGTGAGGACGGGATGGGGGGTCAGTTGCAGTGGCAGCACGATGGTCTCCAGAAAACGTCTGACGTCTTCACTCGCAGGAATCGACGTCGATCGACGTCGAGAACGGGGGTTCCTCGGGGAAGCCCTCGAAGGTTGTGGTGCCACCGACGCGTCCCGAGCGTCGGCGGCCGATGGCCGCAGGGTCCGAACCCGCGGCCCGAAGCTTGTTGATGGCGGCGACGGCGTCGTCGGCCGAGTCGACCCGGCGCGACGCCAGGTCCGCGCGATCGGCGAGGTTCTCGTCGCGGCGGATGGCGACCTCGAGATCCTCGACCGCCTGTCGGAGGAGCGCCTCGGCGTCGACTTCGGGGGTCGAGAGTTCGCGAAGTCCTTCGACGAAGAGCGCCGACACGATCCGGCCGGTTCCTTCGTCTTCGATCGCGGCGATCAGGTCGGGCCCGTCGGGGATGGTTCCACCCTCGGCCTTGGACTCGATGAGGCGCCAGGTGGCGCGACATGGCGGGTCGTCGAATCGACCGTGGTCGAATCGTTCGAGCACCGTTCCCGGTGGTTCGGGCTCGGTGAACCGCCGGGTGAGCAGGGAGGTGTCGGCGAGGGCGAGCCGCAGGACGCACTCCTCGGCTCGGCGACGCCCGCCCGCGGCGCGGACCATCACGGTCGGCTCGAGTTCGGTCGGCGGTGCGGCTTCCTCGGCGAGTCGCGGAGCCCGCCGTCGGCCGCCTTGTTCCAGCATCGAGGTCGTGACGCCGAGGATGCTCGCGATCTGGTCGAGGATGAAGTTCCGCCGCACGCCGGCCACGCCATCGAGTCCGAGGCCGTCGAGTCGGGCGATGGCCTCGTCGACGATTCGTTGCCGGCCGCTCACGCCACCAGCCTCGTCCAGCGAACGCCGGAAGTCCGAGAGCAGGGCGACGGTCGCGTCGACCGCGCCATCGAGGGCCCGGGTGAAGATCTCGTGGCCGTCTTCGCGGCCGAGCACCTCGTCCGGATCGGCGCCGTCGGGGAGGGTGCAGAGTTTCACGTCCACGGTCGAAGCGAAGAACACCTCGACGGCGCGATCCGCGGCGCGTTGTCCGGCGAGGTCGCCGTCGAAGAGCAGGATCACGGTGTCGCAGAATCGCCCCAGTCGATCCGCGTGGTGCCGGGTCAGCGCCGTTCCGAGCGTGGCGACCGCGTTCTCGAAGCCCGCGGCGTGAAGTGCGATCACGTCGGTGTAACCCTCGCAGATGATCGCGGTCCGCCGCTTGGCGATCGCCTTTGCCGCCAGATCCAGGCCATAGAGCGTCGATCCCTTGTGGAAGACGTCGCTCTCCGGGCTGTTGAGGTACTTCGGTTCGTCCTCCGGGTCGATCTTCCGAGCTCCGAAGGCGACCGGACGTCCGAGCTCGTCCCGGATCGGGAAGATCAGCCGGTTTCGGAAGGTGTCGATCAGGGTTCCGCGTCGGGAGTTCCGAACCAGGCCCGCGGCTTCGAAGATCGAGAGCTCCGGAACGGCGTCGCCGTCCACCGGGACTTCTTCGCGGAGGAAGCGTTCGACCCGGTCCGCGAGCTCGCTCCAGGCGTCCGGCGCGATACCGATTCCGAATCGCTCGGCGATCTCGTTGGAGATCCCCCGTCGTTCCAGAAGATCGCGGCCGACGTCCGCCGACGGTCCGTCTTCGACGATGAGCCGGCGGTAGAAACGGGCGGCGAGCGCGTTCGCACGGAGCAGGCCGGTGCGACGATTCGCGGCACCACGATCTTCTCCGCCGCGTCGGGTGAGTTCGATGCCCGCTCGGTTCGCGAGCGTCTCGAGCGCCTCGAGAAACTCCATGCGATGGAGGTTGACGAGGAAGTCGATCGCGTTGCCGTGCGCGCCGCAGGCGAAGCAGTGATAGAAGCCCTTCCGGGGGACCACGTACATCGAGGGCTTCGAATCCTCGTGGAACGGGCACAGTCCGACGAACTCGTCACCCTTCGGATCGAGCCGCACCTGCTCCGACACCAGCGCCACGATGTCCGTGGCGTCGAGGACGCGGTCTCGGTCGTTGGATCCGGAGGGTGCGGACAAGGGAGGGGAGATCCTGGACGAGGGAGTGGTCGAGACCACCATGAGGAGGGGGATCGGCGAACGACGACGACCGCACGACCCACATCTGGGGGGCGAAACGCGATCGAAGTGCAAACGAATGGTCCTCGAAGTCCACAACGGGAAATCGAAGGTCGGCACGACTGACGAGCGTCGGGGTGTGCGAACTCGTCGGTTGAAATGTCGGAACGGTGCGGACGCGGCCCGGGTCGACGATCAGTCCACAGGTGTGATGCGGGGACCTGATTCGTCGGGCGATCGGGACACGGTTCGAGGAAGGAAGAGGATTTCGGTCCCTCCCGAGGGAAGTGGGCAGGTGACCGCGAAGAACCTTCGACGAACGGGGAAGAATAGCCGCCTGGCGGCGGGAATCAAGCGAACTGGGTTCCTGAATGCACAGAAACGCTGCTCTCGGGGCTTTCTGGGGGGTCAGGCTTCGGCGGCGGCCTTCAGATCGCGGGTGTACGTGTACTTCCGCTTGGCCGGCTTCACGACGAGGCCCATTCGAATCGCCTTCGTGGATGCGAGCACCCGAACCGGGGCTCCGTCCACGACGCATCGGACCTTCTGGAGGTTGGGCTTGAAGGTTCGCTTGGTCTTGGAGGTGATCTTGATACCGACGCCGCCAAGGTACTTGGCGCGACCACGGTAGGTCTTCTTGTGTCCGGAACTGGTTCCGGTTCCGAGGAAGTGGCATCGGCGGGGCATCAGGGACTCCAAGGTGAAGGATCGAGGAGTATAGCGATTTCGGGGCCGTCGACAACCATCGCTGGTCCTGGACTTCGGATCGGACCACTCAGGCCCCGGTGGGGACCGATCGCAGGGGGGGGCCGGCGTCGATGGGGTGGAATCCAGCGAGGCGGAGCATGGCCCGAAGCCGACGATCATCGACGTCCGAGAACGCGTCGACGTCGAAACTGTCGAGGTCGAGCACTCGATCCGCGGCGTCGGCGTGCGGGCCGAGCGGGATCACGATCTCGGCGCGGTCCCTCGGGTCGCACGCGACGTAGTCCTCGCCGAGTTCGGCCACGTCGCGGACGATCCGCGTCCGGCGGTGCCGGAGGGCCTGTCCGCAGACGCCGTGGAATCCGATGGGCGAACATGCGGGTCGATCCCGACACTGCTCGAGCAGCAGCTGGTCCGAATCGACATCGTGGCGGTAGAAGCCGATCCAGCTCACCCCGGTCGGCGAGAGGGCTTCCCAGGCGAGATCGAGGAATCCGCCCGCGTCGACGGGCCCGCCGTGCCTCAGTCGATGCTCGATCGAGCGATAGGCCTCGGTTCGGTCGGGCGTCCCCGAGGTCACGCGGATTCCTTCTTCCTCCGCGCCATGCCCTCGAGGGTCGGCCCCGCGTCGACCGCGTCGCCGTCGACCACGTAGGTCACGCCGTCGTTGTCCTCATCGGGCAGGTCGTAGAGAAGATCGACCATCAACTCGTCCATCACCGCCCGAAGTCCGCGGGCGCCGGTCGCTCGCTTCATCGCACGGTCCGCGATCTTGTCGAGGGCTTCGCTGGTGAATTCGAGGGTGGCGGATTCGAGGGCGAAGAGGTGCTCGTACTGGCGGACGATGGCGTTCTTCGGCTCGGTGAGGATCCGGACCATCGCCGGCCGATCCAGCGGTTCGAGCGGACAGACGATCGGGAGGCGCCCGACGAGTTCGGGAATCAAGCCGAACTCGAGGATGTCCTCGGGGACCACTCGGGTGAGAACCGGGTCCTTGTCGCCGACCTTCTTGCGGGCCCCTGATCCGGCGAAGCCGATGAGGCTGCCGCCGAGTCGCTTGCGAATGATGTCCTCGAGCCCGACGAACGAACCGCCGCAGATGAAGAGGACGTTCGTGGTGTCGAGCTGGATGTACTGCTGTTCCGGGTGCTTCCGCCCGCCCTGGGGCGGGACGTTCGCGACGGTTCCTTCGAGCATCTTCAGCAGGGACTGCTGGACGCCTTCGCCGGAGACGTCGCGGGTGATCGAGACGTTGTTGCTCGTCTTGCCGATCTTGTCGATCTCATCGATGTAGATGATGCCGCGCTGCGCCGTCTCCAGATCGTAGTCCGCCGCCTGCAGCAGCTTGAGCAGGAGGTTCTCGACATCCTCGCCGACGTAGCCGGCCTCGGTGAGGGTGGTGGCGTCACCGATCGCGAAGGGGACGTTGAGGATCCGGGCGAGGGTCCGTGCGAGCAGGGTCTTGCCGGTGCCGGTGTGTCCGATGAGGAGCACGTTCGACTTGTCGAGTTCGACCTCGGACTCCTCGTTCTCGACGTGCATCAGTCGCTTGTAGTGGGTGTGCACCGCGACCGCGAGGGATCGCTTGGCCCGCTCCTGGCCGATCACGTACTGATCGAGGAAGTCGCGAATGTGTCGCGGGGTCGGGATCGAACTGAAGAGCGGCTGGCCGCGATCGACCCGCCTCCGCTCCTGCCGGAAGATGTTCTGGCAGAGATCGGTGCAGTTGGTGCAGATGTAGACGTCGCCGGGGCCTTCGACCATCGGTCCGACTTCGCGCGACGTCTTGCCGCAGAACGAGCAGGTCGTGATCTTTCGGCCGCGGAAGCCACCACCGCCGCCACCGGCGCCGCCGGTCGGACCACCGTTGCCGCCGCCGCCACCGCTCGGTCCTTCGGGGCCGCCGTTCGAGCCGCCACCCGTCTCCGAATCGACCTCGTTGGTCGGCACGGGCTGGTGTCGGGCTGGGTCGGCGGGCTGGTGGTTTGGACTGCGGTGCATGCGTGATCCTGCGGAAAAAAGGCTTGGAGATCGCCGTGGACGACCTTGGAAAGTGTATCGGGGAGGCACCCTTCGCGCTTCAGTCGTTCTGCCCTCGATCCCCGAAGGATGGCGGTCTGTATCAGGCCGGCGTCGAGGCACGCCCGAAAACCCTTCCATGGCGTGCGAAGCGTCCTCTTCGTCGGCTGGTTCGCGGATGTCGCTCGAATCTCGGAGAGTCCCGGTCGCCCTGCAAGCGGCGGCGGCTCAGCCGCCGGCGTCACCGGCCGTGGGCTCGTCCTGACGACGGAGGGGAGGAACGGGCGTCGCCGACCGGGGCTGGCCCGGGGTCCGCTTCGACCTGGTCGGGTTCGATTCGTCGGCGGGCTTCACGGGCTTCAAGGCTCCGAGCATCCGAGTCTTGGCGGACGTGAATTCCACTTCCGAGATCTCACCGGAATCACGCATCTTCCGGAGATCCGCAAGGGTGAAACCCAACGCCTCGTCTTCCCGGATCGTCGAGAGTCGACGGCGCAGAAACAGGGCGAGTCCACCTCCCAGAAGAATGATCACGACCAGAAGGCCGAGCCAGGGAAGGATGTCCGCGAACAGTCGGTCCGCCCCCTGCGAAGTCTGGGCGAAGCAGGTGATCACGACTTCTCGGCGGCCGCCTTGCGTTCCGCGACCTTGGCGTCCACGACCTTGTTCCAGTCGTCGGCGGGCATCTCGGTGACCTTGGCGGTGTCGACGATCCGGTCGGCGGCCTTGGCGTGCTGGATCGACATGCCGATGTCCCGCAGCCGGCCCGAACGGGCGAGTTCGGCGCGGACCTCTTCGGGGCGGGCCCCGCGCGATGCGGCGAGCTCGGCGATCCTCGCGTTGAGTTCCTCTTCCTTGACTTCGATCGAGAAGTCGTTGGCGAGGCGCGACATGATGAACATGAGTCGGAGCCGATCCCGGGAGGACTTCTCGCTCTCGCCACGAATCTCGGCAAGGTGCTTCTCGATGGTCTCCTCGTCGAGGCCTCGGTGGGCCATCTCCATCCGCTGCTGCTCGATCATGCCGGCCGCCTGGGCCTCGCTGATCTTGGGAGGAAGTTCGAAATCGATGTTTTCGAGGAGCCACTCGTAGACCTGCTCGCGTTCCGCGTTCCGCTGCTCGGAGTCGCGACGGGTCTCCAGAGACATCCGCATCTGCTCGCGGAGGCCGTTTTCATCGTCGAGGCCGAACTGCTCGACCATCTCCTTGACCTCGAGGGGCGCGACGCGTTCCGCGTCTCGGATCTCGTAGCGGACCGCGAGCTTCTTGCCGCGGATCTCCTCGCGTTCGTGCATTTCGGGGCCGAGGGTCTCGAACTCGACCACGTCGCCGACCTTCTTGCCGCCCAGCTGATCGGCGAGATCATCGACCATCAGCCCGAGGAACTGCCCCTTGCCTTCGTCTTCCACCGCGGGGACGACGCCGACGGCCTGTTCGTTCTCGAAGAAGGGCGCTTCCATGCCGTCCAGCATGATTCGGACGGATCCGACCATGCGGTCGAGGGGTTCGAAGGGGCCTTCGATCCGAGCCGGGGTTCCGAAGCGGTATCGCGTGCGGAGGATCTCCGCGTCGATGTGCTCGTCGGTGACCTCCATGATCGGCTTGGTCACCGGGACGCCCTCGAGTTCCGGTAGTTCGAACGCCGGAACGATCTCGATGGTCACGGTGAATGCGAAGTCACCGCCGGACTCGAGTTCGGCGAGGGCTTCGAGATCGCCGAAATCGGGGTCGCCGATGACCTGGAGTTCGGAATCGGTGAGTGCCTTCTCGTAGCTGGAGGAGATCAGCTGGCCGCGGGTCTCCTGTCTCACGTTGGCGCCGAAGCGACGTTCGAGCAGGGCGCGGGGAACCCGACCCTTTCGGAAGCCGGGAAGCGTCGCTTCCGAGACGAGGGTGCCGAGCTGCATCTCCAGTCGCTCGTCGACCACCGAGGCGGGGATCGTGATGGTGAGCGAGCGGGTGCAGGGGCCGGTCTCGGTGATGTCGACCTTGGAGTCGAAGGTGTCACCGTCGTCGAGCGAGAAGTCTTCCATGGCGTCGGGATCCGGAGTCGTG
>NYSY01000111.1 GCA_002683215.1 Planctomycetaceae bacterium | reverse complement strand
GTCGCCCACCCGGAATCCGGCGAGGTCGCCCTCGGCCCATTCGAGTTGGAGCTCGACCTCCCGATCCAATGCTCGCTTGCCTCCCACCAGCAACTCGAAGGTCTCGTTGCTCCGGATGTTCCGCATCCAGGCTTCGGTTCCGTCGGGCCCTTCCACCACGCCCGTCAGCATCCAGTACGACCGGGGATCGATCCGCGGCGGCGGTGGCGGCTTCACCGGAGCCGGCTTCACGACCGGTTCGGGCGCCTCGACCGCGAAGGCGAATGGATTCGCGGCGATCATCGATTCGTACCGCTCGATCGCATGCACCGGCGCCGGTGCCGCCCCGGCGAATGCATCGCCTGGGTCCGCTCCCGGTACGAAGATCGTCGAGATCCGGACGTTCAGGGCGACGATCCGGCCTTCCGCGTCGGGATCGAAGCGGACGTATTCGACCCGCTTGACCCAGACGGCGGCATCGAGTTCGTGGAGAAACCGGATGACCGCCTCGAGCGGACCTCGGCCGGAGACGTTCGCACTCAGCACCGCGAAGTCGGGCTCCTCGCGGAACGCCCGTTCGCTGCCCGACCTGGAGAACTCCCGGGCGGCCGGCGTGGCCACCACCGAGGCACCGAGGGTCGACACGCTCGCGTCGCGCAGGCCCGAGGCCTCGGCGAGGCCGGCGAGCCGTCGTCGAAGATCGCTGTCCACCGCCTCCAGTTCCGACCCGAGGGATCGATCCACGATCGCCGCGAGGCGCTGATCCAGCTCCGGTCGCTGTTCACGCTCGAGCCGCACCGTCATCAGCACGTTCTTGTAGGTCGCGATCAGATTCTCGATCGAACTCCGCGTCCCGCCGAAACGACCGGAGCCGATCGCCCATCCGACCACGCCCGCCCCGGCGAGGACGAGCCCGACCGTCGCGATCGTCGCGATGCCGCGGGTCCGGCGCTTCACGCGCCACCTCCGTCATCGTCCGACGCGGATTCCGCGCCGGGATCGAGCACCGTGGTTCTCATGATGAAACCGAAGGGATACGCGAGGCGTCTTCCACCTTCCGCGTCGGCCCCGGTGGTTCGAAGCACATAGCGATCGTCGGCGACCAGGATGTCCCGCAGGTTCGAGGCGACATCGCGGCTCTCGCTCTCCCCCTCGACGGCGATCCGCACGCCGGAATCGATCGAGAAGGTGTCGTCGCCACGATCGAAGTCCGCGTCCTTCGCGTCGAGCGTGCCGCCGAATTCGTCGAGCACGGTGCCACCCGCCGCAAGCCCGGGGCCGGCGACCACCATCAGGTGTTCGATCCAGTCGGGCCGGACGCCGACCCACGCTTCGAGGTGTCCCGCCCGGAGGGTGTCCCGCTTGTGCCGCAGGTGTTCCTCCTTCGCGACGATCGCCTTGCCGCGCAGGTCCGCCGACTGCGCCTCGAGCGACGCGAGATCACGGGTGCCGATGGTCCACCCGATGCCGCCCGCCACGATCGCGAGCCCCAGCGACGCGAGGACCCGCTGGCGGACGCGGGCCGCACGATCGGGCGCCCGTCGCGGCGCGGTGAGGTCGACCTGCCGATCGGCGGCGACCGGAAGGAGCAGGCCGACCAGCGGCCAGACCCCTCGCATGTCCACGTCGGTCTGCACTCTTCGATCACCGATGAAACGCTGGGCCGTGAGCCCGGTGGCCTCGGAGATTCCGCCCACGGCGTCCGCGATCTGCTCACCGCCGAGGACCAGCAGCATCGGGGTCTCGATCTCGCCGGCGGAGACGCGGTAGCTCAGCCAGCTGCGGCGGATCTCGGGCACCAGTTCATCGGCGGTGGGACCGCCCGGTTCCGCACCGTCGATCGACACGCCACGTGACCATCGGAGCCGACCCCGCTCGACGAGGCCGAGTTCGAATCCTTCTCCGGTGACGTCCAGAACCAGGGTGGGTTCCGCCGAATCGGCCAGTCGCATCGCGCCGTGACAGCGCGGCGCGACGCGGGCGACCCGCATGCCCGCGGCCTCGGCGATTCGCTCGATTCGTTCGATCTCCCGTCGTGGAACCGCCACGGTCTCCACCACGAAACCGTCACCGCTTCGATCGATGATCGAGAAGTCGATCACCGCATCCTCCGCGTCGATCGGCAGTTCACGCTCCACCGCGAGCCGGACCATGTCCGGGAGTTCATCCGGATCGTCGGTCGGCAGGACGAGCCGCTTCAGGCTGGTGATGGATCGATCGAGGGCGAACACCGCCGGCCCGGGATCGATTCCCGCCCGAGCCATCGATTTCGCGAGCATCGAGCCGACCGCCACCGGATCCTCCGCGTCCACCTCGGGCGGAATCGTCTCGAACAGCGTTGCCGCGAGGGTCGTGCGGCGCCCCGACCGGATCTTGGCCACCCGCACCGCCCGGCGGCCGATGTCGACGGCGAGTTGGATCTTTCGGGCCATGCGGAGCACTCTCGGGGAAGACGACGAAGGGCGAGGAGGTAAACCGATCCTACCTGCCTCCGGTTGCGGGCCGCCAACGGCCACCGGGGCCTCGATCTCCATTTCGGTCGACCGGCGGCGACGATCCGGTCCCGGAACCGGGCTCGGCTCGGAAGAGATCCGGGGTGTCGAAGGCGGACGCCGGGTCGTCGAACAGGGACGAATCATCGTCGAACAACGAACGCTCGCCATCGAACATCGACGATTCCTCGTCGAACATCGACCCGTCTTCGAACAGGGGCGGATCATCGCCGAACAGCGGTTCGGCACCCAACGGATCGGCCGAAGACTCATCCATCGACGTTTCACCGGCACCGATCATCGGATCGTCCGCATCCTCGGCCCCGATCCCCACCATCCGCGCCGCCAGCTCCAGCATCGTCACGTCGCGGAGTTCCACCACGCGGGGCGGCACCGAGCCGCAGTCGAGCACGACCTCCCAGGCCGTGGGCGTCTCGAGACCTTCATCCGCACCTTCCAGCTCGATTCCCACCGCGATGACGAACCGCCAGACCGTGGAACGCGTGGTGATCCGGTCCGCGACCGCGTCCCAGTTCGCCGGCTCCACCAGCCCTTCCTCCACCGGCCAGAGCCGACTGAACCGCCGGTCGACCGCGAGGGAATCTCGTCGAGCCGCGATCGCGGTGGCGAGCGGCGGATCGATCCCCTCGACCGACTGCATCGCCGCGACGCTCGCGGTGTTGATGTCGAGCAGCCCGTTGCGCCACGCACCCGGATCACGCGCGATCGCGTCGAGGGCGAGCCCGGAATCGGCCCCGTCATCCCGAGCCACCCGTCGAAGCCGCGACATCAGCGTGTCCGTCGTCGAAACTTCCGAGCCGCGGTCCGCTTCGTCCGACGCGTTCGAGTCCTCGTCTCGCGGTCGATTTCGATCTCGACGATTCCCGCGATCACCGCGCCTCCGCGCCCCATCCCCGGTCGCCGACGCATCGGCCCCGCCCCCGAAGAACCGCTCGAGCAGCTCGACCGTCGCCGGATCCTCGATCCCCGCGTCGGCGACCGCGCCGGGTTCGCCCGGATCCGGGTCAAGACGAGGCGTTCCGTCGAGCCGGACGTCCGGCTCGAAGGCGTTCACGGTGAACAGGTCCGCGAGTCCTCGGACATCCCCGGCGAGGTCCGCCTCCAGTCGCTCGAGAATCCGTTCTCCGGTCGATGATTCCTCGGCATCCACCCGCGAGAGGATCCGGATCTCGTCGAGGGGGCCGAGCATTCGCTCGGGCGTGAAGGACACGTCGCCCTTCAGCGAGAGCAGGTCGAGGACCGATTCGAATCGCCCGCCCGGACGGGCATCCCGCGCCGCGACGATGGTGCGGGCCTCGACCATGGTGACCAGACCGGTATCCGCGATCGCCTCCGCGTCGACGCCGTTCAGATCGACCCGCCCGGCTTCCGCCACGAGTCGGGCGCCCCCCGGGCCGACGGGGAGCAACATCGCCACGCCGATCCGGGCGTTCTCCCCCGTCTCCAGCTCCAGGATCTCGATGCGGGCGGGCAGCTCCGGCGTCTCACCGCGGAGCATGGCCGGACGGGACTGCGCCAGCTCGGCCGAGACCGCGCGGATCGCGCTGCGGGCGAGAAGCCTCGATTGCTCGAGATCCTCGGCGGCGCCGAGGCTCGCGACGTCGGCTCGAACGAGATGGATCACCCCGAGCGCGACGATCATGATGCCCATGCCGATCAGCAGCACCGCGGCCAGGGCGACCCCGTGGCGATTCGACCACCCTCGGTTCGAATGACGACGAATCACGATCCGTCCTCCCCCGCCATGCCGAGCCGTTCGACCGGCACCGCGTCGAGGATCGAGACCACGCGGACGTGATCGGGGGCCGGCAACGGATCGTCGGGCTCGAGAATCGTCCCGATCTCGAACTCGTCGAACGATGCGTCGAAGTCCGTTCCGAGCGAGGCCCCGCCTTCATCGGCCGCGGCACCGGCATCGACCTCCGGCTCCGGAATCCAAGCCGGCCACGCGGCGTCGGGCCACGGCGTCGTCCAGACCGAGCACTCGATCGCCACCGGCAATCCGGCGGCGTCGCTGTCCCACGACGCCGACCATTCCCGACCATCGTGATATCGGAATCGGATCGCGAAGATCTCGGTGGCCAGCGTCTCCGCGTCACCGCCGTCCTGATCCCGGACCATCAGTGCGCCATCACGAAACGCCAGCTCCACCGCGTGTCGGTCCTGAACCGGCGAGATGCCCGCCTCGGGAGCACCGAGTCGCGTCGTCGCCACACCACTCCGCGCGATGCGGATCGAGCCCGAGTCACCCGTCACCCCCGCTTCGCCGTCGAGCCCCGTCGCGACCGCCGCGTCCGCGGATCGCGCGAGCAGTTCGAGCGCCGCGGCGATGCCTTCCGTTCGCATCATCGAACGCCGGACCCTGGCCCGCGCATCGACCAGATCGTCGAACACCCGGGTCATCGTCGCGAACAGCAGGATGATGATCGCCAGCGCGAGCAAGACCTCGAGCAGGGTGAAACCGCGGCCGGAACGGGGGGCGCGAGTCGAACGGCGGAGCCGATTCATGGCCGGACCTCCAGCCCGGACGCCGAAGGCGACGATTCGATCTCGACGTCACCCTCGGCGTCTCGATCCACACCGAGGACGTCCGGTACCAGCGCCACCAGACGGGCCAGCCGGCGCGGCTCGGCGGAGACCGACGGATCGACCTCCTGCTCGTAGACGCTCACCACCACCCGCACGAGCCCGACGAACTCGGCCGGCCCCGCTTCCATCTCCAGCCGAAACGGTGACGGCTCGGCGTCGAACCCGGCGTCTTCGTCCAACGCATCGGATCCGCCAACCGCCAGGGGCGACACGATTCCCGCCTCGATCTCGGCGATTCGACTGGTCGCGAGCCCGACCGCGACGAGCCGCAGACGGGCCCGCTCGGCGGCGGCGATGCCGTCGCGGACGGCGGCGAGGGAGAAGGTCGCGACCCCGACGAAGATCGCCAACCCGATGAGCGTCTCGAGGAGGAGCCCGCCGCGGCGAAGATCGACGTCCCGGGCCGGTCGAGTCACGGCCGAGCCCCCGTCTCGGTGACACCGGGATCGTCGGACCATGCACCGTCATCCGAATCTTCGGCGACGTCGCCGGGCGATTCGGCATCGCCCACGACGGTCAACGCACCGGACTCGAAGGTCGACCGACCGCTCCATGGGTCGATGGTCCAGCGCCGACCACCACGTGGGGATTCCAGAACCGCCGAATTCGTGGTCACCGACGTTCCATCGGGAAAAAAGACCGCCAGTCGCACCCGCCCGGGCCACGGATCCTCCAGTTCGTCGAAATCATCGAGGCCATCGAACCGGAGCGGATCATCTTGATCCGGCTCGAATTCCAGAGAGGCGAAGGGATCGTCGTCGGCGAAGGCCGCCGCATCTTCCAAGGTCGCCGGCGGGATCAGCCGGCCGTCCTCCAGATCATGTCGCGCCCAGGCGGAGGCGAACCGGCGCGGATCGTCGGCATCGACCGCGGCCTCGTCGATGATCATGTCGCCGAGCAGTCCGGACGCGGGCGTCACCCCCTCGTCGAGCCGATCGACGTCGAGTCGCATCGCTTCCACCCCGCGGCCGTCCGCGTCGATCAGGACCTCGACCGGAACCCCGCTTCGCCGGGACTCGACCCGCGCGAACTGGACCAGCATCGACAGCCGGTCTTCGAGGAAGGCGACCTGCCTTCGCTCGAGTTCACGGAAGGTGAACGGGACGACGATCGCCCCCGCCGCGAGGACGATCGAGATGACCACGAGGATTTCGAGCAGGGTGAGCCCGCGGCGGACCGCGGCCGACCCGTGATCAGCTTCCGCTCGGAGAGAAGTCGCTGAAGTCATCGAGCGGCTCACCGTCGGCACCGGACTTGCCGTCGTTGCTGGTGATGTCGTCATCGGTGCCCTCCTCCTTGTCGGGTCCGATCGAGACGATGTCGTAGGCGACGCCTTCGATCTCGGAGGGATTCCGATAGATCCACTCGTTGCCCCACAGGTCGGTGGTGTTCGGCTCCTTCAGGTAGGGGCCGCCCCAACGCGCGAGCTCCTCCTCGTCCTCGACCTGCTCCTTGTTCCAGAGCACGACGAGGCCCTCGTCCTCGGAGGGGTATCGCTTCATCTCGACCTTGTACTGCTCGAGGGCCCGGTTGAACGCCTGGATCTGCGCCTGCACCAGCGACTTGTCGGCCTTCTCGCTCGCGCCCAGCACGTTGACCAGCACGAGGCCACCGATCGCGAGAATGATCCCGATCACGATCAGGAGTTCGAGGATCGTGAAGGCTCGGCGGCTGGCCGGGCGGGGGCGTCGAATGGTTCGAGACATCAGGTGGATCCTTCCATGCTTCCAAGTCGGCCGGCGGCGATCCGCCGGGAGTGGCCTTCGCGGCCGCTTGGAGAAGTCTACCGCCCCGGCCTCCGGAGGTTTCGATTCCAGCGTGACGCTCCCGGCTCCGGGAACCGAGTCCGTCGGCTCAGTCGATCTGGGAGCTCAGCGACATCATCGGCACCACGAGGGCCAGAAAGATGAACATCACGGCTCCCGCGAGGACCAGCAACATCGCCGGCTCCATCAATTTCAGCATCGTCCCGAGAATCCGGTCGGTTCGACGCTCCGCGTTCCGAGCGATCCCGACCAGCACCACCGGGAGGTTGTTCGCGCTCTCTCCGACCGAGATCATCTCGACCACCTCCTCGCCGAAGAGCCCGCTCTGCTCCAGCGGCCGCGCCAGCGACTCGCCACCGCCGACCGCTTCCGCGGCCGCATCGATCGCGTCCGCGAGCAGGGGATTTCCCGCCGCCTCACGGCTGATCTTCATGGAGGCCAGCAGGGGGATCCCGTTGGCGAGCAGGGTTCCGAGCATCCGGGTGAACCGGGCCACCGCCATGGTGCGGACCAGATCGCCGACGAGCGGCAGTCGCAACTGCAATCCCGCCGCCTGCTGCCGGACCCCGGGTCGGTCCCGGACCAGGACCCAGCCCACGACGCCACCGACCACCAGAACCACCGCAAGCGGCCACCATCCCGTGACGAGATCGGACATGCCCAGAAGCATTCGGGTCGCCAGCGGAAGTTCCATCTCACCGAAGAAGTCCTGGAATTTGGGGACGAAGAGGACCAGGGCCGCCACGATGACGCCGACCCCGACCAGCAGGAGGATGACCGGATAGATCATGTTTCCGAGAACCGCCGCCCGTCGCTCCGCCTGATGCTCGAGGAAGGTCGAAAGCTCCGAGAGCACCTCTTCGAGGAATCCCCCCCGCTCTCCGGCCTGCACCATCGCGATGTGGATTTCCGGGAATCCGCCCATGGACCGCATGGAATCCGCGAGTCGCTCGCCTTCCGAAACACGTTCCGCGATCCCCGCCATCGCGGCGGCGAGTCGCGGATCACTCTTGCCCCGGGCGACCAGCGCAAGCGATCGAAGCAGCGGCACGCCCGCCTTCAGGAGATCCGCGAGTTGGCCGTACGCGCCCGCGAGCCGCCGGTCGGAGAGCCGCTTTCGACCGCGGGTCGCGACCGATGCCTCCCGGACGGCGATCGGCGTGAGTCCGCGGGACTGAAGCTCGGAGACGATGGCGGCACGACTCGCCGCCTCCTGCCGCCCGTCGATCCGCTTTCCACCGTCGTTTCTGGCCTGATACGTGAAAACCGCCATGCCCCCACTCTAGCGGCGGGCATGGCGGTTCAGCGACGGATCGGGATTCATCGTCGACGACGACGGATCAGACCGGCCGCGGCGAACACGGCGGGGAGCATCGCCGGTCCGGGAACCACCTGCTGGGAGCCGGCGATCTCGTAGCCGATGGTGACGGAGATCCACTCCGGCGACGGCGAGACCTCGTTCAATCGGAGCTGGAAACCGGAGAGATCGTGCGACGGAAGCAGGATTCCGCCGTCGTGGTCGGGCTTCCGGATCTCACTGATCGGCTGGAGCACCTGAAAGATCGGACCGTCTTCCTGCACATCACCCGGATCACCACCACCGTCACCCGGATCACCACCCCCGTCACCCGGGTCGTCGGAATCGTCACCCGGGTCACCACCACCGTCACCCGGGGCGTCGGAATCGTCACCCGGATCACCCGGATCTTCGACCGGGGGCCAGCCATCGAGGGTCATGGTGAGCGAACCGGAATCACCGAGCGACACCCACCACGGCGAGTCGTCGTCACCACCGAAGTCCATGTCGACGACGGCGACCTCCGACGCGAGCTGGCCGCTGGTGAAATCCTGATAGATCGGATTCGGTCCGTCGTAGGCATAGGTCGTCGAGATGCCGTCCGGCCGTCCGACCAGCGCGAAGAGATCGATGTCCGCACCGGGGCTCATGCCGTCGACGTAGCCGTTGACGCCGGTGTCCTCGACGCGGATCCATGAGATCGCAACCATGTTCATCTGCGAGAAGAGCGTGCCGAGATCGACGGTCGCCACGGTACGCAGGTGCGGATCGCCTTCGACGTCGGTCCCCATCAGATCGCCGTGGGATCCCTCGTAGGTGTAGTCACTGGTGTTGCCGTTGAAGCGGATTCGACCGAGGTCGAGCTCCAGGACGTCTGCGGCGGCGAACGGCGCGACGAGCGAGGCGGGGAGGCTGCACAACAGAGCAAGGGTGCTGATCTTCATTTCTTCGATTTCCTTGAGTCACCTTCTCGGATCCGATCCCGACGACGGGAGGCGGGATCCTCGGAGGACATGACTAGGGTGCCCCGGGGAAATCACCGGGCAAGCATCGAAGAAGGCGGAGGTCGCTTCGGCGGGGACCGGCGCGGGGTGTGAGGGTCAGCGCGGCAAACCGCGATCCGACCATGCCGGTCGTGCGGTCTGGCGCGGCGGGACAAGACCGATATCGAGCCGCCGGATCATGATGATCATCCGCGACGGGTCACTCCGCCGGCTGCGGACCGGGCTTGAGATTTCGGTGCCACCATCGAAGCATCGAGTTTCGAAGGTGCCGGGTGGTGCCCGCGCCTTCGTGGATCCCGTGGCTCCGATTGGGATAGGACAACTGATCGAACGGCTTGCCGTGCCGCACGAGCTCGTCGACCAGGGCTTCGAGGTTCTGATAGTGGCAGTTGTCGTCGCCGGTGCCGTAGACGAGCAGCACCGGATCCTCGAGTCCCGCCGCGTGATGGATCGGCGATCCCGCCCGGTAGCCCTCGGGATTCGCCTGCGGCGTGTTCATGAAACGTTCCTGATAGATCGTGTCGTAGTACCGTTGATCCGAGACGAACGCCACCGCGATGCCCGCCGCGTAGAGCTCCGGATGACGGAACAACGCGTTCAGGGTCATCGACCCGCCCCCCGACCATCCCCAGCTGCCGACCCGTTCGGGATCGAGCCAGTCGTGGGTCGCCAGCAGCGCCCGGACCGCGTCCGCCTGATCCTGCGATGCCAGCACGCCGACCTCGCCGTAGACGCTCTTCCGCCACGCCCGCCCCTTGGGCGCTGGCGTCCCCCGATTGTCGACGCTCGCGACCACGTATCCCTGCTCCGCCAGCAGTCGGTGCCAGAGATTTCCACCGTCCCACCGGTCGTTGACCGTGGTGGCCGCGGGTTCCCCGTAGACGTACATCAGCAGCGGCCATCGTCCCGCCGCGGGATCGAAGTCCGGCGGGAACATCATCCAGCCGTCGAGCGTCGTCCCGTCGGCCAGTTCGACCTCGAAGAACGAACGCTCCACCGGAGGCAGCCCATCGATCTTCGCCGCGAGCGATTCGTTGCGGATCGCGGGGAAGTGATCGACGACTTCGTGCCCGGGCAGTCGTACCAGTTCGACCTGCGGCGGCACCGTGCTCGACGACCACCGGTGAATCGCGAACCGACCGTCGCCGGAGATCTGGTAGTCGTGCCAGCCGGGCTGATCCGCCGGCGTCACCCGCCGGGGCTCGCCACCCGAGAGTGACTGCACGTGCAGGTAGCGCCGGGTCGGATCGTCGGGGGCGGCGAGAAACCAGAGCCGATCCCCGACCGGATCGATCTTCAGGACCGAGGTCACGTCTTCGGATCGGGGGGTGAGACAGATCGGCTCACTACCGTCGCGGTCGACGATCCAGACCTGCCGCCAACCACCACGTTCGCTCGTCCAGGTGAAACGCCGGCCATCGTCGTCGAGCCAGACCACGTCGTCGCAGACCTCGACCCATGCATCGTCCCGATCCTCGAACACCACCCGGGGGCTCCAGTCGACGGGGTCGACGTCGAGCACCGTCACGGTGTCCTGCCGCCGATTGACCCGCTGGATCAGCAGGTGGCCGTCGGGCGTCCATTCCATTCGGGCGACGTAGTCGTCGCGCAGATCGCCCGGAAGATCGAGCCACCGAACGTCGCCCTCGGGCCCGATGCGATCGCCTTCGGTCGTCCCGTCCGGGTCGCGCATCACATCGACGACGCCGATCCGGCATTTCGGATTGGTGGTGCCGGCCTTGGGATAGTGAATCCACTTGATGTCGGGATACGGGCCGGCGGTCAGATCGACCAGCGGAAAACGCTCCACGCCGTCGTCGTCGATCTGCCAGAAGGCGATCCGTCGGCCGTCCGGGCTCCAGCGGAAACCGTCGCGGAGCGACCACTCCTCCTCGTAGACCCAGTCGAACGTTCCGTTGATGAGCGTCGCCGAGCCGTCGTGCGTCAGCGGCACCGGGGAACCGCCGTCGAGCGATTCGACTTGGAGATCATTGCGATGGACGAAGGCGACGGCGTCACCGGAGGGAGAGAACTTGGCGAACTGGAACCAGGTCGGCTCCAGATCCCCGCCGATCCGTCGGAACGAATCGTCGGCGAGGTCGAGGACCCAGTAGTCCCCCCGGGAATTCCGTCGCCAGACCCGCCGGGTGTTCGTGAACACGAGCAGCTTCCGGCCGTCTTCCGACCAACGGTAGTCGGCGATCGGAATCGAACGCGACGCGCCTTCCGGGGTCAGGCTGGCGGCGGGGACGAGCACCGTGCGTCGCCCGGTCACCGGGTCGTAGCGGGCGATCTCCGACTGACCGTCGTCGTCGCGTTCGAGCACGGTGTAGCCACCGTCCTCCAACCACCGGACCGGGCCGAACCCCTCCGCCGAAAATTCGCCGGACCCGTAGATCCGTTCCACGGAGAGCGGACGGGGCTCGTCCTGCCCCCATGCGTCGACGGATGCGAATCCGAGGAGCACCAGGACGAGCGCGAGCCATGCGAAATTACGGCGAAGACTGGGGTGGAGCATGCGAGCAGCCTAGCCGCTGCATCGCCTCCCTCCGAATCAGTCCTCGACGAGTTCCGCCTCGAAGACCTCCGGATCGGAATCGGTGGGCGACGCCGGCCGCCGATCGAATCCGAACTGCTCTCCGTTGATCGACACCACGATCGTGTCGCCCTCCTCGTACGCGCCGGACAGGATCCGGGTCGCGATGGGATTCTCGATCCGCTGCTGGACCACCCGCTTCAGCGGCCGGGCACCGAACTGGGGATCGAATCCCTCCGAGGCGAGCGCCTGCATCGCGTCGGCGTCGACTTCGAGGCCGAGGCCGCGATCCGCGAGCCGCTGCCGGACGAGGTCGATCTGGATCCCGACGATCCCCTTCAACTGCTCGCGGCCGAGCTGGTGGAAGATCACGGTGTCGTCGATCCGGTTGATCAGCTCGGGACGCAGATGCTGCTTGAGCAGATCCTTGACGTGGACCTCGATCTCCTCGTGCACCGCGCCGCCCTCGGTCATCTCGAGGATCTGGTGGCTGCCGATGTTGCTGGTCATCACGATGATGGTGTTCGAGAAGTCGACGGTCCGACCCTGGCCGTCGGTGAGTCGCCCGTCGTCGAGGACCTGCAGCAGGACGTTGGAGACGTCGGGGTGCGCCTTCTCCATCTCGTCGAAGAGCACCACGGAATACGGGCGGCGGCGCACCGCCTCGGTGAGGCGCCCGCCCTCCTCGTACCCCACGTATCCGGGAGGCGCACCGATGAGGCGCGCGACCGCATGCTGCTCCATGTACTCGCTCATGTCGATGCGGACCATCGCGTCCTCGGTGTCGAAGAGGAACGACGCGAGCGCCTTGCAGAGCTCCGTCTTCCCGACGCCGGTGGGGCCGAGGAAGAGGAACGAGCCGATCGGACGGTTCGCCTCGCCGAGACCCGCGCGGCTCCGACGGACCGCCTCGCTCACCGCCCGGACCGCCGGCTCCTGACCGACCACGCGATCCTCGAGCACCGATTCCATCCGAAGGAGCTTCTCGCGTTCACCCTCGACCAGGCGGTCGACCGGAATTCCGGTCCAGCGGGCGATGACCGCGGCGATCATCTCGCTGTCGACCTCCTCCTTCACCATCGCGTCGCCCGCGGCCTCCCGCTCGCGAAGCGCCTGCTCC
>NYSY01000110.1 GCA_002683215.1 Planctomycetaceae bacterium | reverse complement strand
CTGGGCCTCGATGCCCGCGGCGGTGAGGGCGTTGAAGAGGGTGCTCTTGCCGACGTTGGGCAGTCCGACGATGCCGCATTCCATGGCGGGATTCCTGACTGGCTGAAAGGGTGGGGAAGGGGCCGCATCCCGGCTGAAACCGGGTCGGACATGCTAGTCGCTCCCGGCCGATTGCGAATCGCCCCCATTCGGGTTGACCGGTCGTCGATTCCCCGTGATCCTGACGCTCCCGGCGTGCGAACGGGTCCGATCCGGACCGCCACGCCCCGTCAGGCGATTTCACCCCTCAGGCTGGAGCGACCCATGAGCGTCAAGCGCGTCAAGATCACCTTCCACGGTCACGCTGCGTTCTCGATCGCCGACGGGACCCATACCGTCCTGATCGATCCCTTCATCACCGGCAACCCCCAGGCCGAGGCCGCGGGCATCACCGCCGATTCGATCGATTGCACCCACATCGCCCTCACCCATGGTCACGAGGATCACGTCGGCGACACCCTCGCGATCGCCAGAAGATGCGACGCGACGGTGCTGGGCCCCTACGAGCTCTGCAACATGCTGGGGGAGCAGGGGCTGGAGAAGCTGGAGCCCGCGAATCCGGGCGGCGGCGTCGACCTGCCGTTCGGCCGGATCACCATGACCCACGCCTTCCACTCGTCGAGCTACGGCGGCAAGTACATGGGGATGCCCACCGGCCTGGTGATCAGGATGGGCGACACCACGATCTACAACACCGGCGACACCGGGATCTTCGGCGACATGGCCCTGATCTCGGAGATCCACCGGCCCGACGTGCTCATCCTGCCGATCGGCGACCGCTTCACCATGGGGCCCGCCGACGCCAGTCGGGCGGCGGAGATGGTGAATGCGCCGATCGCCATTCCCTGCCACTTCGGAACCTGGCCGCTCATCGACGCGGACCCGGATCGATTCACCCCCAACGGCGTCGAGGTCCGGCGGCTCGAGGTGGGTGGATCGACCGAGGTCTGATCGATCCGACCGGGATCGACTCCGATTCCGGCCCGAGGGAAGTCCCGGCGGGGACCGAGCCGATATGGTTCGAGAGACTCGCCTCGTCCCACGCGGGCGAGGCGCCGGCCGGGTCCCGTCGAAACGGCTCGGCGGAACGCGCCTGATCACCCCGGAGCCGAATGCGACCACCCACCGGCCAGACCGACGACCGCATGACGCCCTTCCACGTGAGGCTGATCGGTCTCGGCGTCCTGTCGCTGCTGGTGATCGTCACGCTGGTGATCCAGATGGTCCGCCTCTCGGTCGTCGAGGGCTCTTCACGGCTCGCCCGGGCCGAGTCGCGACTCGTCCGACGCACCTACCAGCCGACGGTTCGAGGTCCGATCGTCGACCGGGACGGGCGGCCCCTCGCGGTGGAGCGGACCGGTTGGGACTTCTGCGTCGACTATGAAGTCATCACCGGCGAATGGCAGCGACGGCAGGCGGCGCGCAGCGCCAAGAGAGCCGTGGGGACCGGTTGGAGCAGTCTCTCGCGAACGGAACGGGACGCGGCGATCGACGCCGAGACCCCCGCATGGCAGGCCCGCATCGATGCGATCTGGGCGGCGGCGGCGACCGAGGCCGGCCTTCTGCTCGAGGAACTCCCGGCCCGGCTCGATGCGATCCGCCGCGGCGTCTCGATTCGATCCGCGTCGGTCTGGAAGCGGCAGTTCGAGCGACTGGCCCGACGCCGTGGCCGCGCCGAGGCCGAGGAGATCTTCGTCGCCCGACCGATCGCGGAGCAGAAGGGACTTCACCCGATCGCGGAGGACTTCGCGGAGACCGATGCGGACACCTTCGCGCTGCGGAAGGCGATCGCGTTCCTGATGGACGAGGTCGCGGCGTCCGGTGGATCCGCGGAAAGCGATCCGCCGTTCGCGGTCCGAGGGGTCAATCGACGCGTCCGGGGATTCTCCCGGGCCCTCGTCGAAATCGATCGCGCCACCCTGCCCGCGGACCTGCGCGGCGAGGGTTCGGCGGAGATCGAGGTCGGCGGCATCGCCTCCACGCTGGTCGGCACGACGCGATCCGAGGTGGCTCCGGAGGACATCGACCGACGTCCCTACGAACGTCGGGACGACGCCGGCGAGCTGATCCTCGACTACTCGGGATATCGAGCCGGGCGTGACCTGGTGGGATCGACCGGTCTGGAGCGTGAGTTCGACCGGGCGCTGCACGGCACGATCGGCATGAAGGAGACCGACCGCGCGAGTGGAGACGTGCTCGCCCGCGTCCAGCCACGCTTCGGCGATCCGATCCGGATCGCGATCGACGCGGATCTCCAGGCCCGGGTGCGGGCGATCCTCGATCCGGACCTGGGATTGATGCAGGTTCGTCAGTTCCACTACGGCTGGAACGCGTCGGGCCCGCGACCGACGGAGCTTCCGCTCGGCACCCCGCTCCACGGCGCGGTGGTGGTGATCGACGTCCGGACCGGCGAGACGCTCGCCCTCGTGTCGACGCCCAACTTCGCGGACCTCGAACTCGCCGCCGAGGATCTGGCCCTGATGCTGATGCCGGATGCCGATGCCCGCGAACTCTCCGAGGAGCGGCGCGGGCGACGCCGCACGCTTCAGGACCTGGCGCCGTTCCGCAACCGGGCGATCGGCACCGCGTACGCACCCGGCTCGATCGTGAAGCCGCTCGTCTACGTCGGGGGCGTCGAGGATGGTCGGTTCGGGCTTCAGCAGTCCATCGAGTGCAAGGGTTGGATCCGGGGCGAATTCAAGAAGCCGCGTTGCTGGGGATGGCGACCCGAGGAGGGGCTCTACGGCCGGCACGGAAACCTCGGGCCGGTCGACGCGATCGCCGAGAGCTGCAACATCTACTTCTACACCATCGCGGACGTGCTCGGTCCCGAGGCGATGCGGGCGTGGTACCGATCCTGCGGGCTCGAGACACCGCTGGGGGCGGGGCTCGCCGGCGGCAGCGAAGGCACCTTCATTCCAGACCACACCGACGTCGGTCGCATGCTCTTCGGCATCGGGCAGGGATCCGTGGCGTGGACGCCGCTGCACGCGGCGAACGCGTACGCGCGACTGGCCCGGGGCGGCGCCCCGGTCGAACCGGTGCTGGTGCTCGATGACGCGAACCCGGGACCGACGGGAGACGGCGACTGGAATCCGGCGGCGGTCGACATCGCGTTCGAAGGCATGGCGAAGTCCGCGCGGGAGGGGACGGCGAGCCGATTGTGGCTGGACCCCACCGCGGGGCCTCGGACCGAGGACATCCTCGACTTCCGGGACCTCGGGTCGGCCGCACCGAAGGTCTGGGCGAAGACCGGTACGGCCCAGGTCACCGGTCAGGCGTCGCACGCCTGGTACGCCGGCCTGATCGCGCCGGCGGGCTCGACCGAACCTCGCTACGCGTTCGCGGTGATCGTCGAACACGGCAATTCCGGTGGTCGCGCCGGTGGGCCGGTCGCGGCGCAGGTGATCCGGGCGCTCGCGGCCGAGGGATACCTCGGCATGGAGGCCCTGGAGGCGCTCGACGCGACGCCGGTCGAATGGCTCGATCCACTGCCGGATGAAGCCGTGATGGTCGAGCCGTCGGTTCCCGGCGACATCGCGCGGCGCGGGGTTCGGGCGTCCGATCGGAGCGATGCGGGTTGACCGACTCCGGCTCCATCACCTCTTCGACGCGGGTCGACGAACCGGGACGACCGTTGCGGGAGCGTTTCACCGCCCGGGAGCTCCACGAATCGGCCCGCGACCTTCAGGCCGGTCGCATTCGATGGGGGACCGTCGGATGGGTCGTGGTGCTCGCGGCGCTCGCGCTCAACGTGATCGGAATCGTGGCCATCGCCACCACCGAACCCGGCTTCGCCCGCAAGCAGGCGCTCTTCCTGCCCCTCGGGCTGATCGTCGCGGCGGCCGTCGCGGTGCCGGACTATCGACGGCTGCGGCGACTCGTTCCGGGTCTCAGCGTGCTGGTGCTCGCGTTGCTGGTCTTCGTGCTGATCCCCTTCGTGCCCACCTGGCTCGTCCGGCCGTACAACGGGGCGCGGCGCTGGATCAACCTCGGCATCACGGATCTTCAACCGTCCGAACTCGCGAAGGTGGTCTGGGTGCTGGCACTCGCCGCGTGGTTCCGACTGCGTTGGAACGTGCGATCGCTTCGAGGTTTCGCGCTGCCGTTCGTGGTGACCGCGATTCCCATGGGCCTGATCCTGCTCGAGCCCGATCTCGGCACGGCGCTGCTGTTCGTGCCGACCCTGCTGGCGCTGCTGCTGGTCGCGGGGGCGAAGATCTCGCATCTCACCATCCTCGTGCTCTCCGGGGTGCTGGTCATGTCGGCGGTGCTCTTCACGCCGGTGCGCGGTTATCTGAAGGAGCACCAGCAGGATCGCATCGAGGCACTGCTCGCGCAGATCGAGGGCGACGATCGATATCGGGACGACATCGGCTACCAGGGGGATCGGGCGATGACCCTCGCGGGCGCGGGCGGCCTGACCGGCGTGGGTCGCGAGCATGCGGCGACGCTGCTCCGGTTCAACCACCTTCCCGAGGAACACAACGACATGATCTTCGCGGTCGTCACCTGCCGGTGGGGGATGGTGGGCGGTGCGGTCGTCTGGTCGCTCTACCTCGTGCTGGCGGTCGGTGGATTCCTCGTCGCGGCGTTCGCCCGGGATCTCTTCGGTCGACTGCTCGCGACCGGTCTGGTCACCCTGCTGCTCGCCCAGATGGTGATCAACACCGGCATGACGATCGGTCTGCTGCCCATCACCGGGATGACCCTTCCCTTCGTGAGTGCCGGAGGATCGAGCCTGGTCACCGCGTGGATGATGATCGGGCTGGTCCTGAACGTCGGATTGCGACGTCCGCGACGGATGGAGCAGTGGGAGGTCGCGGGAACCGGTTGAACGCCCGCGGCGGCAGCGGGGGGCGAACCGTGGTACACCGTTGCTCCCCATGAACGACTCAAATCTCGCCACCCCTCCCGAATCCTTCCTCTCCGCCGCCGCCTCGGCGGGAATCGACTTCGATCCGGAGGATCTCGTCCGGATCGGTCGATATCTCGAGCTTCTCTACGACGCCAACGCGCGGATGAACCTGACCGCGATCCGCGAACCCGCGGAGGCGTGGGAGCGGCACGTGCTGGACAGCCTCACGCTCCTTCCCTGGGTCCTTCAACTGGAGGAACGCTTCGGTGAGGCGACCCGGCTCATCGACATCGGCTCGGGCGGCGGACTCCCCGGACTGGTGCTCGCCTGCGTGCGTCCCCGGCTGGAGATCGCCCTCGTGGAGGCCACCGGGAAGAAGGCGCGATTCCTCGAAGCGACCGCGGCGAGCCTCGGGCTCGATCGGGTCACGGTGCTCAATGAACGGGCGGAGACGGTCGGGCGGGATCCGGATCACCGGGAGTCGCACCATCTCGTGATCGCGCGGGCGGTCGGTTCGCTGAACGTCCTCGCGGAATACACCGTCCCCCTCGCACGGACCGACGGTCTGGTGCTGGCGATCAAGGGTGCGAAGGCCGAGGAGGAGATCGAGATCGCGAAGCAGGCGCTCTACAAGCTCCACGCCTCGGTGGTCGAGGTTCATCCCACGTCGACGGGACGGGTGGTGGTCATCGAGAAGAACCGTGCGGTTCCCCGGGCCTACCCCCGCGAGATCGGCGAGCCGAAGCGTCGGCCGCTCGCCTGAGCCGTCGCCACGTTGATCCGACGTCGGACGACCTATGCTTGATGCAGCGCGGTCGCCGGACCGCGACCGTGGAACCCTCGAACCGGTTTCTCCATGATTCTCCCCGCCCGCTCCATGCTCGCCCCCGACGGCCCCGTCGCCCGCCGACTCGCGGGCTTCGAGGCGCGGCCCCAGCAGCTCGAGATGGCGACGGCGGTCGAGGATGCGCTGGCCGCGAAGGAACGGCTGTTCGTGGAGGCGGGGACCGGAACCGGCAAGAGCTTCGCCTACCTCCTGCCCGCGATCGGCAGCGTGCTGGCCAATCGGGGCGAACGCGTGGTGATCTGCACCCACACCATCAGCCTCCAGGAGCAGCTGATGGAGAAGGATCTCCCGCTGCTTCGGGCGCTCGTGCCCGACGAGTTCACCGCGGTCCTGGTGAAGGGGCGTTCGAACTACCTGTCGAAGCGCCGGCTCCGGCTCGCGGTGGAACGGGAGACCAGACTGCTCGCGGACGAACCGGAACGCCACGCCCTCCAGCAGATCGAGAAGTGGGCGGCCCGCACCAACGATGGAACGCTCGCCACGCTGCCGCAACTCAAGCGTCCGGGCGTCTGGGACCACGTCCAGAGCGATGGCGGCAACTGCATGGGCCGTCGCTGCCCGACGCACGACGAGTGCTTCTACCAGTCCGCGCGACGCCGCATGGAGAACGCCGACATCCTCGTGTGCAACCACGCGCTCTTCTTCAGCGATCTGGCGCTGCGGATGCGGGGGGCGGGTTTCCTGCCGCCCTACACGCACGTCATCCTCGACGAGGCCCACACCGTGGAGGACGTCGCGGCCGAGCATTTCGGGCTCCGGATCTCGGAGGGCCGGGTGCGACACCTGATGCGGATGCTTCTCTCGGAGCGGACCAACCGGGGCGTGCTCGCGACGATCGGGGGCCGGTCCGGCGCGGGGGAGATGGTCGAAGACTCGATCACCGCGCTCCGCCGGGTGGAGACCGCCACCAACGCGTTCTTCGACGATCTCGCCGCGTGGCTCGAGCGTGACGGGCACGGATCGGTCCGGATTCCCACGCCCGGCGTCGTCGACAATCCCCTGTCGCCCGCGTTGCGAGGGCTGGCTTCCGCATTGAAGGTCCTGCGAACCCGCGTCACCAACGAGACCGACGAGATGGAGCTCGGCTCGCTCGCGGGCCGGGCGACGGAGATCGCGGAGGCGGCGGCGCTGCTGGTCGAGCAGGGGGTCGAAGGTTGCGTGTACTGGGCGGAGATCCATCGCCGGCCCGACCGCCGCGGACGCGGAAGCCGTGGCAGCGTGA
Organism: Planctomycetaceae bacterium; assembly: GCA_002683215.1. Classification (GTDB taxonomy): domain Bacteria; phylum Planctomycetota; class Phycisphaerae; order Phycisphaerales; family SM1A02; genus UBA12014. The sequence goes on along the minus strand of NYSY01000110.1, from coordinate 8,783 downwards.
CCGTCGCGTGTGCCGCGGTCGACGTCGCGCCGGTGCTGCGGGAGCATCTCTTCGGTCGCGATGGCGCGGTGATCTGCACCAGTGCGACCCTCGCGACCGCGGCCGACGACTTTTCACTGGTGACGACGCGTCTGGGCGCCGAGGCGCCCCGCACCCTCCAGGTCGGATCCCCCTTCGATTTCGCCCGGCAGATGCGGGTGTTCGTCGATCCGCACATGCCGGAACCGAAGGATCCGGCGTATCTCGACCGCTTCACCGGGCGGATCGTCGAACAGGTCCGAGCGACGGACGGCGGCGCCTTCGTGCTCTTCACCAGCAACACCGCGATGCGGGAGGCCGCGGAGCGATGCCGCGGCCCGCTCGAGGCCGAAGGACATGCGGTCCTGGTGCAGCACGAGACCGGTCCGCGGGGACTGCTGCTCGAACGTTTCCGGGCGGACGAGCGGGCGGTGCTCTTCGGCGTGTCGAGCTTCTGGCAGGGCGTCGACGTCCGCGGCCGCGGGCTGCGGAACGTGGTCATCACCCGGCTCCCGTTCGACGTGCCGGACCGGCCGATCGTCCAGGCCCGGCACGAGGCGATCCAGGCCCGCGGCGGACGTCCGTTCATGGAGGACCAGGTGCCACGGGCGGTGATCCGGTTCAAGCAGGGCGTCGGCCGGTTGATCCGATCGAGCGAAGACGCCGGCCGGGTGGTCGTGTTGGATCCCCGGATCGTCACCAAGGGATACGGTCGGATCTTCCAGGCATCCCTGCCGGAAGGGGTGGAGGTCGAGCCACTGGATCCCCCGGAGACGGACGTGCCGGACTACGACGCGTTCGACGAGCCCTTCGACGACGTTCCGGAGATCCCGGTCGACCACGATTTTCCAGGTGGGTTCGACGCGCTCGACCCCGGACCGTGAGATCGTCGCCGACGCTCGTCCCCTCCGCCGTGCAGGGCGAGGAGCATTCCTGATCGGGAGTCTCAGCGGTTCCGACGTCGTCTGGCGAGTCCCAGTCCCGCGAGGGCGGCGATTCCGCCGATGCCCGGGACCGCGGTGGATCCGGCGACGGTGTACGTCAGGTCGAGCGTCGAGTCCTCGTCGAACCCCCAACCGGGTCGGATGGCGTCGGTCGAGAGAAGATCGACGGACGAACCGTCGTCCGCGCCGCCGGTGGTGGCCACATCGAACCGGAAGGTGTCTCCGGCGGCGAGCCCGAGCGACTCGAGGCTGAAGGTCCAGCTCACGATGCCGGACGCGGCCCGAGCGAGGTTCGGTGTGCCGGCCTCCTTCTGATTCCACTGGTCTCCGTCGAAGGTGTAGCTCAGATTGCCGCCACCGTCGTCGAGCCAGGATCCGATGAACGCATCGGTGCCGACGGGGGTGGCGATGCCGCGGTGAAACGGATTGCCACGTGGTCCGTCCGCATCACCCCGACCGGGTGCCGTCAACGACGGCGTGTGGTCGATGAAGACCAGGTAGTCCCCCCAGGTCGTCGCGGAGACGTCCCCCAGCACGGTCACGCTGAGATGAAGGTGGGTCGCATCGTTGGAGAATCGCGCCGAGACGAGATCGATGTTCGTCAATGACGAGTTCAGGAGGTCGTGCGTGGCATCGGTGTAGGTCGTCCCGATGACCGAGGCGTGGGCGGTGGCACCCATCATGCCCACGGTGGCGATGGCGATGTACATCTTTCGCATCACGTGTCTTCCGTTTCCATTTCCGGGGCTCCCCGGACGATTCAGGCACGCGTTCCGCCGGAACGTATCGGCGGGCGTGTCCGTTGGAAACATAACGCTTCAAACAAGTGGGACAAACGAAACCGCCCACGCAGACGATCCATTCGGAGGAGATCGGGAACACGAATCGAGCGTGCGGCGGCATGGATCGGCGGAGTCGGATTCTTATCGGGGGGGCCGGCACGACCGGACCGGTCCGAGAATCATGATCGTCTCGGATTCTCCGGCGGTCACGCCCTTGAGCCGTTCCTCGGATTCCGTCCGATCGCCAGCATTCCTGGAAGCAGCACCACGCTCGCCATCATGCAGGTGAGGCTTCCGATCGCCATGATCGCCCCGAGGCTCTGCAGGCCGCGATGTCGGGCGAGCAGCAGCGAGCCGAACCCGACGCCGGTGGTGCAGGCGGTGAGGATCACCGCGTTTCGGGTCGACTTGAAATCGAGCGGTCCGTCACCGCACTCGCGGGCGCGATGGAGCATGTGGATCGCGCTGTCGACCCCGATCCCGATCAGGATGGGGATCGCGAAGAAGTTGGCGACGTTGAGCGAGACCCCGAGGAGCGACGCGATTCCGATCGTCCAGAGCAGGCCGGTGAGCAGGCTGATCATGACGAGCGCGGTGTCCCGAACGCTTCGGAAATCGAGGAAGACCACGAGGGTGACGAGGCCGAGGGCCAGCACCCCCATGACCAGGAACGACCGTCGCATGTCGCGGAGGGATTCGTACTGCGTGATCGGAACCCCGGTCGCATCGGGATCGACCGCCCGGACCGCGGCGACGAAGCGCCGCATCGGGTCCGCGTCCCAGACGTCCTCGGCCGGAACGAGTTCGATCTGGAAGCGCCCCGCCGGTGACATCATCCTCGCTCGGATGGCGGCGGGGAGCGCTTCGCGAAGTGGAAGGACGTCGCCCGCGGCCATCGCCTGCAGGGCGTCTCGGGTTCTCGAGCGGGCCAGATCGATCGCGATTCGAGTCGATGCCCGTGCCTCTTCGCCGGCGTCGGGCCCCAGCAACGCCGCGAGACCTTCGAGGCGGATCGCGATCGATCCAAGTCGTTCCGAAGCATTTGCGTCGAGGGTGCGGGCCGCGTCGGCGATCCCGCGCAGTCGCGCCGCGGCCGAATGCAGATCGTCGGCGGTGAGGCGCGGCTCCTCGGGGTCCGCCGTCGTGTCGGGCTCGTCCGCCTCGAAGGCCGCCGCGAAGCGTTCGCGGAGCCCGGCGCGTTCGGCCGTCGAAGGTCGCACCACGTCGAGCACGCTCCGCACGAGGCCGATTTCAGGATGGGCGGCGGCGCGGTCGACGGCCCGCTCGATCTCGGCTTCCGAGTCGACGACGACCGCGGCGAACCAGGACGCGCTGCTGGAATCCTCGAGGACCCGGCGCTCCCATTCGACGCTGTCGAGTCCGTCCGCCTGAAGGGCGAGCAGGTTGTCCTCGAAACGGAGCCCGGCCACCACCGCGACGCCCGAGAGGATCGAGACGAGGAGGCCGATGCCGATCGTGAAGGCGGGATTTCGGGCGGTCGGGATCCGACGTGCCTTCGAGCCGGCGATCGGAGAGGGTCGGTCGTCCGGTTCCTCGCGACCGCCTTCGGCGAGCAGGAGGATCGCGGGAAGCACCACGCTCATGGCCACGACGCAGAGCAGGAGCCCGATGCCCGCGACGACGCCCAGCTCACGCAGCCCGCCGAAGTCCGTGGCGAGGGCGAGCAGGAAGACGCCGGCGCTGGTGATGGCGCCGAAGAGGTTGCCCACGCCCGCGGTTCGGAGCGTCTCATCGATCGCCGCGGCCGGGCTCGCGCGGCGGCGGGCTTCCGTCCACCGGGCGACCACGTGGATTCCGTAGTCGAAGCCCACGCCGACCAGCACCAGCATGAAGACGATGCTGAGCAGGTTGAGCCGTCCCACCAGCATCGTCGCCGCGCCGTAGGTCCAGGCGAAGGCGAGCAGGAACGCGAACGCGGCAAAGAGCGGTCGTCTTACGTTTCGGAACGAGACCATGAAGAGGATCGCGATCACCATGAAGGCGACCGTGGCGCTCCGCGTCATGTCCGCGTCGCTGGTGGCGAGTTCGTCCGCCTGCAGCACCGGCTTGCCGGTGAGGCCGATCTCGACGCCGGGGTGTTCCGCGGCGACCAGCTCCATGACCGCGCGGATCGACCGCAGCGGCCCCTCGATCGCGGCGAGCGAACCGAAGTCCTTCCGTGGCAGGATCTCCACGAAACGAAGTCGTCCGCCCGGATTCACGAGGAATTCGTCCGATCGGGCGCGGGCGAGTGGAAGCGGCTCGAATCCGGCCGGTGGCGGAATTCCATCGAGCTCCGCGGCGGCGATGGCTTCAAGGAGCAGCACCCCGCCCGCGGCGAGCGTGGTCCGTTCCGCCTCATCGTGGGTGAATGCTTCGAGGCCGGTGATTCGATTCAGCCGGTCGGTTCCCGCCCGGAGGACGCCGGCCGCGGTGGCGTCGCCGGCGAGGATCGGAACCGCGTCCCCGGCGCGGACCAGGCCGGCGAGTTCGTCGATCGCCATGGCGCGCGTGGCGAGACCCCACTGTTCCCGGGCATCGATCCATCCGTGGACCGCCGGGAGATCGGGGACGTCCCGAAGCCGTTCGACGAGCGAACGGACGGCCTGGTCGGCAGGGTTGGGAGCACCGTTCCGAGGATGAGCCCGATCATCCGGATCATCGCCCGGATCCACGACCACGTAGAGGTACTCGAGGTCTCCGAATTCCTCGAGCCACGCGTTGAAGCGGATCATGAAGGGCCGGTCGTCGCCGATGAGGTGATTGGTATCGGCGTCGAGCTCGAGGTTGCGGGCGGCGAATATCGCGCCGGTGATCGCGAGCAGGAGGGCGATCACGATCGGGCGGCGTGGATGACGTACGATCCCAGCGGCGAGCGATCCGGCCAGTCGGTCCGGCAGGTTCGCGTGACTCGAATTCGGCGTTCGCTTGGTCACGGGGGCTCGAGTCCGGCGGAAGGCACCGGCCGTCCGGCATCAGCGGGTGACGGCGGCGCCCGTGAGTCGATCGTGGGACGGCTGCCCGTCGACCAGGGTGAGTACGGCTCGTCCTTCGACCTCTCGGCCATCGAACGGACAGTTCCTCGATCGGGATTCGAAGCCCTCCGACGCGATGGTCCATCGCTCGTTCGGATCGATCACGGTCACGTCGGCGGGGCTTCCGACCGCAAGCCCGCCGAATCCCTGATCGTCGATGCCCAGCAGGCGGGCCGGTTCGATCGTCATCATCGCGATCAGTCGGGGCCAGTCGATCGCGCCGCTGGCGACGAGCGCCTCCACGTAGATCGGCAGCGCGGTCTCGACGCCGATGATTCCGAGGGGGGCCTCTTCGAAGGGCTTCGCCTTTTCGGCGGGGGTGTGCGGGGCGTGATCGGTGGCGAGGACGGTGATCACCCCGTCGGCGACGCCCTGAACCAGTGCACGGCGGTCGGATTCCTCGCGAAGCGGGGGGTTCATCTTCGCGTTGGTGTCGAAACCGTCGACGGCCGCATCGGTCAGGAGAAGGTGGTGCGGTGAGACCTCGCCGGTCGCCGGGACGCCGTCCGCCCGGGCCGCGCGAAGGATGTCGACCGAGCCACCGCTCGAAAGATGCTGGGCGTGATAGCGGGCGCCGACCGAGCGGTCGAGTCGGAGATCCCGCTCGAGCATCAGTTCTTCAGCCACCCGGGGCCAGCCGATCAGTCCGAGCTTCATGCTCATCGGACCCTCGTGCATCTGGGCCCCGCGGGTGAGCGTCGTCTCCTGGCAGTGCTGCATGAAGGCGACGCCGAGGGAAGCGCAGATCTGGAGGACCTTGCGCATGAGATCGGCGTCAGCGATCCCGTCGCCGTCGTCGGTGAAGGCCACGGCACCGGCGTGGTGCATGGCGTGCATCGGGGAGAGCGCCTCGCCCTGGCGACCGACCGTCGCGGCGGCCGCGACCAGCACGCGACAGGCGGCGCGTTCGCGGGCCCGCATCGCGACCCACTCCACCATGTCGGGGGTGTCGAGGGTCGGGGCGGTGTTCGGCATGCAGCAGACCGTGCTGAATCCACCGGCGGCCGCGGCCCGGGACCCGGACTCGATCGTCTCCTTCGCGCCCTGGCCGGGCTCTCGAAGATGAACGTGCGGATCGATCAGACCGGGGCAGACCACGAGGCCGTCGACGTCCACCCGCATCGCATCCCCCGCGTCCATCCGGCCCGGGGTGGTCTCCACCGCCGCCACCCGGCCGCCCTTCAGGAGCAGGTCGCCGGTGGCGTCGACTCCGTTGGCGGGGTCGAGGATCCGTCCGCCCGCGAGAAGCATCGGCCGCGTCTCAACCGGCATCGGTGGTGTCCTTCGCCTCGGCTGCGTCGAGCGGGCAGTCCTCCACGGGCGCGGGTGCGTACGGCGGTTGGAGTCCGCCCCCCTGCACCCACGCGCCGTCGGCGAGGAAGACGACTTCCGTGCTGGGCCCGTCGACGCGGGCGATCTCCTCGGGGGAGGCGTTGCCATCCTCCAGCAGGTGCCGACGTTGTTCGATCGAGAAGGTCCGCACCTGGGGCGTGCCGTGGACCACGGTTCGGCGGCCTCGGGCGTTTCGTGGCACGAAGAAGCCGTAGTCCTTGAATCGGACGAGGACGACGTCACCGTCATCGTCCTGCACCCGCATCCAGCAACCCTTGACCGCGCAGACCTCGGTGACCCAACCTTCGACGACGATGTCGTCGCCCTCCGCTTCGGTCAACGATGCGACGGGGACGCTGGTCCGCTCGACCGTCTGGGCGTCGCCGTAGGCGTTCCAACCGTCGCCGAGCGCCTGGTTGGTGGCGTGCGAGCCGCCGCATCCTGAAAGCAGGATGCCGACGGGGATGATCGTGAGAATCGAGGTCAGACGCTTGAAGGCGTGATGCATGGCGGGTGCTCCAGTCTTTGGGGGACGACATCATATCCGGTCAAAAGACGACGCCCCCCCCGCGTGGCGGGAGGGGCGTCGATGATCCTGCTTCGATCGGCGGTTGCCGTCGAATCAGCCGGCCGAGCCACTGAAGGGGCAGGTCGCGGCGGCCTCGGGGGCGCTACCGCAGCTGGAGGCTTCGCTGGAGACGGCGCCGGGGGCGGCGTCCGAGCAGCTGCTGGCACAGCCGGCATCGCTGGAGACGGCGCCGGGGGCGGCGTCCGAGCAGCTGCTGGCACAGCCGGCATCGCTGGAGACGGCACCGGGGGCGGCGTCCGAGCAGCTGCTGGCACACGAGTCGGCCGACACGGCGCCGGGGGCGACCGGCATGGTGTCACCGGAGCAACCGCAGCAGTCGCCGGAGACGGCACCGGGGGCGGCATCCTTCTTGTTGGCGTCGTTGCAGCCAACGAGGGCGGAGGCGAGGGCGAGAGTGGCGATGGTAAGGATGGACTTCATGTCATTGCTCCAAATGAGTAGCGGCAATACGGGTGATCGTGATGTTCGACGGAGGATCCGTCCGGTACGAGGTGGCCGGACCTGCTCCGTACCCCTGGAACGCCTATCGTAGCGCATCGAGCGGGGAACGCAACGTCCGAAACCAGTTCAATTGATGTCAATTTCGGCCGATGGCGATCACCGCCTCTCCGCAATGGCCTTGAAAGGCGAAAATGTCCGCTTCGACGCCCGAGAACCCCGATTCCCGATCCCCGGATGCCGGTGAGCAGGCATCGGCATCGGGTGAAGATCAGGGGGGTTCGCGGATGGCTCGGCTCTCGGCCAAGGCCCGTGGGCTCTCCCGGGTCCCCGGGGTCTACCTCATGAAGGATGCCGCCGGCGTGGTGCTCTACGTCGGCAAGGCGTCGGTGCTGCCGAACCGGGTCTCGACCTACTTCCAGGCGTCGACCGATCTCGGGCATCGCAAGTCCCGCATGCTCGAGCTCATCGAGGATTTCGACGTCGTCGAATGCGAGGGTGAATGGGAGGCGCTGCTCCTCGAGTCGAGGCTCGTCAAGGACATCCGTCCCCGGTTCAACGAGCGGCTCGTCGACGACAAGACCTTTCCGTACCTCGCGGTGACGCTGAAGGAGGAGTTCCCCGGAGTCTTCGTGACCCGGAACCCCGCGGACGAGGAGTTCAAGGGGGCGAAGATCTTCGGGCCGTTCACGTCCGTCAGCGCGCTCCGTCAGGCGGTCCAGTTGCTGCAGCGGGTGTTCCGCTACCGAACCTGTGAACTCGACATTCGCAGCGACGATCCGAAGAACCGTTCCTTCCGCCCATGCCTGCTGCACTCGATCGGCCAGTGCACCGCACCGTGCGCGAATCGGATCTCGCCCGAGAACTATCGCGCCGACATCGATCGATTCGTGCGGTTCCTCGGTTCGAAGCGGAGCGCGATGATCCGCGAGATGACGCAGGAGATGGAGGCCGCCGCCGAACGACGGGCGTTCGAACGGGCCGCGGTGCTGCGGGATCAGATCCGCGCGATCGAGCGACTGGATGAACGAGAACGCCGCAGCAACGCGGAAGGTGGCTACGACTGGCAACCCGAAGTGACCTCGTTCGTCCACGACCCTGCGAAGGGCCTGCGGTCGTTGCAGAAGACGCTCGAACTGGACGAACCGATCCGATGTCTGGAGGCGATCGACATCGCCCACCTCGCCGGTGGCGAGACGGTCGGCTCCAAGGTCTGCTTCATCGACGGGCGTCCTTTCAAGGACGGGTATCGCCGATTCCGGATCCGATCCGTCGACAACGACGACTACATGTCGATCCGCGAGGTCGTCTCCCGGCGATATCGCGACGCGGGGGACGGCAACGAGCTCTACCCGGACGTCATCCTGATCGACGGCGGGCTCGGGCAGTTGAATGCGGCGATCGAGGCGTTCGAGCAGTTGTCGGTCAAGCCGCCGATGGTGATCTCGCTGGCCAAGAAGGAGGAGTTGATCCACGTCCAGCGACGCGGCGAGCCCATTCGACTCGGTCGGGAGAATCTCGGGTTGAAGCTCTGCCAGGCGATCCGGGACGAGGCGCATCGATTCGCCCAGCACTACCACCACCTGCTCCGGAGCAAGGCGATGCTTGGCGAGGATCAGGGGCGAAGCGTGCCGAAGTCGCCCCG
>NYSY01000109.1 GCA_002683215.1 Planctomycetaceae bacterium | reverse complement strand
CTGCGAGCCGAATCGCATGATCCGGCCGATGCCGCCGCCGAGCGGGATGGTCCAGCGATCGTCCGAATCGGCGTTCCAGTCCGCGGTCAGCACCGGCGATGCGGTGAGGTACCACCCCTTGTCCATGTTGTAGTTGAGGAACGGCTGAAGCAGAAAGGCGTTCACGTCGGCGGCGTCCGAGGGGCCCGCGTACGACCACACGTTCTGGACGAGCCCTCCAACCACCCAGGGGCCCTGCATCGAGAGCATCACGAGGCTCGGACCGGCGGTCCATTTGTCGCTGCCCAGTCGCGCCGAGGAGGCCGTCGGGAACTGAAGAACGGGGCCCACGCCCCAGATCAGTCCATCGTCGACCTTCGCCGGTGAAAAGAAGCCCGTGAACTGCAGGTTGCCGATCCCGAAGTCGCTCGAGATCCCGCTGGCCGGCGACGGGGAGTTGACCACCGGCAGGATCGTCCGGGTGATCAGGTTGACGTCTTCGGTCAGATTGATCGGGATCACCGGCTGGACGTTCAGCACCCACTGGGCGTTGTCGTTGGGGCCGGTGGGAAAGGTGAAGTTGTTCTGAAACGGCAGGCTGATCATGTCCGCCACCGGGTTCTGCGCGGCCTTCGCGAGCGTCTCGGTGTTGGTGGCATTGGGATCGGCTTCGTACTCGGTCACGGCGCCTTCACCATCGCTTTGCGTACCCGTGGAGGTCGACGCGGTGGGGGCGTCCTCCTGCAACGCGAGGATGCCGGCCGCGAAATCCAACTCCACCGACGTGTCGGCGGTGAGCGGGGCGGCGATGAACGAGAGGGCGATCGTGGCGGTGAACCGGTACATGATTTCTCCTTGGGCGAAACCGCTGGTCGCGATCTCTGGGCTTGGCGATCGGCGAATCCGCTCGCTGCCTGTTTTGATACCAGATTCACCGACACGGTGTCAGTAGCTGCTCGAGCCACCGCCGCCAGTTTCCGGAACGAAAGCCATGGCACGCGTCGGGGGACCATCCGCGGTCCCGCAGTCCTTCGGTGAGGCGATCGAGGTTCCGAAGGTCGCGAAGGCCGATCGGCAGCGCTGAACCGGGAAAGCCGCCGTCGGCATCGGAGCCGAGGCCGACCCGGTCCCGGCCGGCGATCGCCGCGACATGTTCGATGTGATCGAGGCAGTCCTCGATCGTCGCGTCGCGATCCTCGCCGTGTAGAAACCGCCCGAAGAGATTGAGGCCGATCACGCCGTCGCGGGCCGCGATCGCCTCGATCTGATCATCACGCAGGTGTCGCGGATCGCGGCCGGTGATCGCCGCGGCGTTCGAGTGGGTCGCGCAGACCGGCCCCCGGGACCGCTCGAGCACATCGTCGAACGCCGCCTCGGAAAGATGGGAGAGGTCGTGGGCGATGCCATGCGCCTCGAGGGCGTCGACGATCGCGTCGCCCACCGGCGTGAGTCCGCCGGGGACGGCGTTTCCACCGGCATAACGGGAGCCTCTGGCCCAGCTGAGGCCCACGATTCGAAGTCCGCGTCGGTACCACGCCTCGACCGCGTCCGGGCCCGTGATCGGATCGGCGCACTCCATCAGGATCACGAGGCGGGGCAGGGTCTCGTGATCGAGATCCGATGCGGCCCGCACGATTCGCACGCGACCGGCCCGTTCCTCCGCTTCGTACCACTCCAGCTGGCGAAGCCCGGCGGCCTCGGCCGCGTCAGCGTCGTCCGCCGGATAGGCGGCGGGCTCGTCTGCGGGACCATCCCGCTCCGTGAAGATCGTCGCGAAGGCGGTGTTTACCCGGGCCGCCGCGAGATCGGGCCAGCTCACGGTGGCATCGAGGCCCGCCTTCCGGGTGGAGGTGAGGAAGTCGCGGCCCTCACCGGCCAGATAGGCGAGGTCGAGATGGGCGTCGATCCACGCGGTGTCGTTCGGCATCGACGCATGCTACGTCGACATCCTCGATTGAACCGGGTTGAAACCGTCTTCTCGATGTCTCAATCGATGATTTCGGCGACATTCATTGCCTCCGGATCGGGGCCTCGGTAGCCTGTTGGGATGTCTGAGGCACCGGGGAACGCCGTTCCGCCACCTTCACCGAGCGATTGGGCCGCGGTGGGCTGGGGTGGTGCGTCGCCGGAGAAGGCGACCGGGCCGGTCCGGCTCGCCTCCGCACTGGTCGCGCTGGTCGCGGCCTCGGTGCTCGCCATCGCCTGGATTCTGGTGCCTTCCGATGCCGGCCTCGGAACGCACCGACAACTTGGAATGCCGCCCTGCAACTGGATCGTCGCGGCGAACATGCCGTGTCCGACCTGTGGAATGACCACTGCGTTCAGTCATGCAGCGCACGGTGATCTGCCCGCTTCGTTCGGAACGCAGCCGATGGGCGCCGTCCTCGCGGTCGTCACCGCCGCCACCGTGCTCGTCGCGGGCTGGACCGCGGTCACCGGTTCGATGCTGGCGCCATTCTTCACCGGCCTCTTCGGACGCCGGCTGTTCTGGATCTCGATCGCCATGCTGCTGCTGGCGTGGGGTTGGAAGATCATGGATCACCGGGGTCTTTTCTGAGTCACGCCCCTCGTCCGTCCCTCATCACCACCTCGTCCTTGTTCGACCCCCGCGAAACTCGTCCGAGACCACACCCATGAACACGATTCATCGCGACCATTCGATCGGATTTCTTCGGGGCCTCGTCGCCGTCGCCGCGATCACGACGCTCGGCATGCTGCAGGGATGCCAGATCTTCGGCGTCGCCAGCGTCATCGGTCAGAACATCGAACGCGAGAAGAAGATCGAAGTCCTCGCGGAGTACGACGGCCTTCGAAATCAGACCGTCGCGGTGCTCGTCCAGACCGACATGGCGACGCTCTACCAGTTTCCCAGCATGGTCGCGGACATCGCGGTCAACCTCAGCCGCCGGATCCAGATGAACGTGGAAGGCGCCCAGGTGCTCAACCCGGCGGCCGTGTTGGACTGGACCTACCACCAGCCAGGCTGGGAGATGATGCCCTACGGCGAAGTCTGCGAAGAACTCGGGGTCGATCGCGTGGTGTGGATCGACGTCTTCGAGTTCCGCCTCAATCCCCCCGGAAACCGCTGGCAGTGGGAAGGCGTGGCCGGGGCCTCGATCGGCATCGTGGAGGCCGACGGCTTCGACGCCGACGCCTTCTCCGAGAACTACGACATCAGTTCCGAATTCCCGAAGATCGCCGAACTCGGTCGTGAGAGTTCGACGGAGGCGAAGATCAAGACCGGTCTCCTCGCGACTTTCGTCCAGCAGGTCGGCTGGCTCTTCTACGACCACATTGAGGACAAGTACCCCGATGCATGATTCACGACCTTCCGCACGCCGAGTCGTCGGACTCCGATCGATGCTCTCGCTGCTGGTGGCGACCGTCACCACCGGCCTTCTGGTCGGCTGCAACATCGTGGTGCCGGTGGCCTACGTCCTCGAGGGGCCGGGGACGATCCCCGCGGCCTACGAGCTCCGGGAGACCACGACCGCGGTCTTCGTCGACGATCCGACGAATGCGTTCCCGCGGACGGCGCTCCGATCCATGGTCGGTGTGCAGATCACCGAAGGCTTGATCGCGAACGAAGCGATCTCCTCGAACCTGATGGTTGATTCACGCGACGTGCTCGCCCTGAGCCGCGCGCTGGAGACCAGCAACGATCGGGTCAGCATCGAACGAATCGGCCGGGAGGCCGGCGTCGAGCAGGTGCTCTACGTCTCGCTCGACGGCTTCGCGTTGACCCTCGACGGATTCACGCCGCGGCCCACCGCGGTCTGCAGGATCAAGGTGCTCGATCTCGCCATGGGTTCCCGGGTGTTCCCGGCGGACGATCCCAACGGGCTCGAAGTCGTCGGACAGCTCCGGGAGGTCGATCCCGCGAACTTCCAGAGCTTCGCGAAACGGCGACGTGTGGAGGACGATCTCGCGATGCGTCTCGGACGCAACGTGGGTGAGCTCTTCTACGAGCACGAACGTGTCGACCTCGGTGAGAACCTCGGCATTCGTTGATCCGTTCAAGGGGCGTCCGGTCGCGTCAGCGCCGCGTTCTCGCAACCGCTTCGGCACCCGCACTCGCAAGAAGGATGATCCGCCGCATGTCCCGCGTGGTGCACGTCCTCGAACCAGATGCTCCCGGATGCGGCCCCTGCACCTGGCGGGTGCTCGCGGCGCTGCAGTCCGACGACGCCGTCATCGTGATCGGCGGTCGAGCCGCCGCGGAAGCGGTGGGTGACGCCGGCGTCGCCGTGACGGCGGTCGTTCCAACGCCCTTGCGGAGCCCGCGTCTCGCGGGTCCCGGGGTCCGTCGCATCCTCGGCTCGTGCTCGGTCGATCGCATCGTCGCGTGGTCCGAATCCGCACTGGTCGCCGCACTGTCGTCGGGAACCGCCGCGGACGTGGTGGGGGTCGTCGCGGCGATCGAGCGGCGGTCGCCGCGGATCGAGGCCTGGCTTCGCGATCGTGCGATCGTTCATCCGATCGGAACCGAGACCGGTCCGGTGCTGGCGCGGCGAGGATGGCGTCTCGGCTCCAGCATCGCCGCGGCCGACCTGCCGGTGCGGGGCGCGGATCGGCCGGATCTTCGGGCCACGCGGCGGGCGTCGATTCGTGGGCAGTGGGGGATCGACGATGACCGACTGGTGGTCGCGGTGACCGGAGATCCCGTTCAGGGGTCGGACGTGTCCACCGCCTTGACCGCCGCCGCTTCCGCGGCGGTCGCGGGTCGAGGCCTCTGTCTCGTCGCGGAACCGAAGGGCCTCAACGCGATCGCGGCGTCACAGTGGCTTCGAGAAGGCATCGGCCGGTTCGGCGGGCGTCCCGTCGGGCTGGTGCTCGATGCCCGGGTACGGGATCCGCGGGCCATCGCCTCCGGCATCGACGTCGCGGCGCAGGTCGATGCCGATCGGACGGTCGCGTTCACACCGCCATCGGTCGTCGAGATGCGGACCTGGCTCGCCTGCGGCGTCCCGGTGATCGCGTCGGATCGGCCCAACGCCGCCTCGCTGATTCGAGACCGGGTCGATGGACGTCTTCTCCCCGCTGGTGATCGAAACGCCTTCGTGCGGGTCTTCATACGGCTCGTCGACGAACCCGGGTTGGTGGCCGACATGGCGCATGCCGCCGCGGCGACGCACGGTCGCGGCCGCCCGTTCCGGCGTCCGGACTGGATTTCGGATTCCGCCGATCAGTCGGTGGAGGAAAGCAGCCCCGAGAATCCGATGGCGGCGTCGCGATAGAGCGTGGCCAGTTCCTCCGGGGGAATCGACATTCCACGCAGCCTCGGCGCATCCATGGGACCGAACCCTTCGGGATCGACGAGCGCGAGATCCGGATCGGCGATCGGGCTCTCGCCGTCATGGTCGCTCTCCCACATCCGGCGGAGCGCCCAGTACCGGCTGGCGTAGAGATCGAAGGCATCGGCCGCGTTCGAGGCCTTGGCGGACATCACGTTCTCCGCATCGCGCGGATCGGCTCGAAGATGTTCATCGAGGGTCACGATGTCGGACCCGAAGAGGAGTCGGCCGCGGTGCCGGCGGAGGAAGGCGAGGAGATCCTCCGGCTCGTGCCGCGAAAGTTCGCGGACCATCCACTTCGTCGCGCTGGTGTCGAGATGAAGGTTCGGGTGGCGTTCGAGAAGACCGTCGAGGAACTCGAGGTCCTCCGGCCAACCGCCCATGTGTGCGGCGATGAAGGGAACCGGGAAGTTCGAGAGGGCCGCTTCCAGCGGCTCGTAGTGGGATCGCTTGTCGCCGAACCGGGCCCGGTCCGAGTAGCGGGTGGCGAACCAGGTGTCGGGGTCGGCGACGTGCACCATGATCGCCATGCCGAGATCGACGGCGAGCCGCATGCCCTCCCGGCGGATCGGCGCATCGAGCCGCAGCAGGGCGGGATCACCCGCCTCCTCGCCGAACTCGACGATTCGCGGTGCGGCCCAGAACTTGACGATCCGGGCCCCCTTCGCGCGATAGGCCTCGATTCGACGCAGGTAGCCCTCGCCGTGGGCGTGGCGGCGATCGGGGTTCCTGAAGTCCGGAACCGCGATCGGTTCGAAGCGTCCTTCGAGCGAGGTTCGAACCGCGTCGACCTCGTCGATCGCGGTCATCGACCACACCGTCTCGACGCCGTACAGGTCCATCACCTCGGCGAAGAGCCGGCTCGCGTCGAGACCGTTGATGTGGGTGTGCGCATCGATGATCGGGACCGTCGGCGGACCCATTCGGGCGGCTTCGGCCCGGTAGTCCAGTCCCAGTCGATTCGAAGTCGTCGGCGTGGCGTTCGTCATGGACGCGATGGTAGCCGTCGGCGCCGCAGCGGATCAGGAGGACTCGTTGGATTCCGCGGCTGGGGACTTCGAGATCGCCGGCGTCGGCTTCGCGACGCGATTGTCGAGGCCGGGGCGGGAACGAGTCGGCTTCTTCACCTTCTTGGTCGCGGTGCCGTTTCGACGCTTTCGCGCGGTCGGAGTCGAATCCACCGCCGTGGCTTCGGCCGCGGTCTCGATGACGCCACCGGCGATGACCCGGCCGATGTAGATCTCATGATCCGCCTCGATGTCGAGGTGCCGGATGAGGTCGCAGCGGACCCAGCTCGCCGATGCGGCGGGAATCGGGACTCGACCGGTGTCGGGAACGAGGCAGTGCCCAAGGAAGGGATCTTCGCCGTGCAGCTCGCCGGGGCGGTTGAAGAGCCGCGACAACAGGAGATCCTGGTCACGGAGTTGGCACAATCCGAAGATCGCCGAATCGCGGATGAGCGGGCTCAGGGCATGCCCCTTTTGAACCGCCACGGTCACCGTGATCGGCTCATCGGCGCATTTCTGCACCCTGGTGACGAGCATTCCATTTCGCTGATCGCCGTGAGCGGCGGTCATCAGAAACCGACCGATCGGCATTCGATCGGTTGCCAGCGTCAATTCCGTCTTTCCGGTGGGTTCGGACGTCATGCCATTCCAGAGGTTTCGTGCCCCATCGAAGGCGGGGCCGGATTGGTGGGTGATCTGTGGAAAGCATGCGCCCGAAACCGAGGAAAGCCATAACTCCAATGGAAACAAAGGCTTGTCGCCATTACTGGGCCTGCGGTGGGGCGGTTGAGGGGGAGAAAAATCGCGAAATGGGCAAAAGTGGGTGATTGTGTTGAAGAGTGTGGCGATGTGGAGTATTCTCCGGCCGGCATCGTGTGACGACCTCGGAAGGTCGACACCTTTCGACTTCGGACCTGCGGAGTACTGATGCGTGCTTTTTCTCGGCGAATTCGAGCACACCATCGACACGAAGAATCGGCTGGCGATCCCAGCCGAGCTTCGCGATGTGCTCGACGAGGCGACGCACGGATCCGCGTTCGTCGCGGCACCGGGATCGAACGGCACGCTCTGGCTCTGGCCGGAACGGACCTTCGCGGAGCTCGCCTCGAAGCTCGGCGGCACGCTCCTTGGCGAAGAGGAACTGGTCGCCTTCGATCAGGCGATCTTCTCGCAATCCGCACGTTGCACCATCGACTCGGCGGGCCGGGTTCGCCTTCCGGAGCGTCTGCTCGGGAAGTTTGGACTTTCCGGAAGTGTGATGGTGCTCGGCGTCCGAGATCACCTCGAGCTCGTTCCCCCCGACGCGTGGCGGGAGAAGCAGGCGGCCCTGCCCTCGGACGGAGACGTCTGGCGACGGGCCAGAGCCGCGCTGGCCGAGCGATCGAAGCGGGAGGACCGATGAGGACTTCCGCGAATGCATTGAGAAACATCGGCGGAGACTCCGCCTCAAAGTCATGCGGCCATGGATCGGCCGCCGGACGCACCGTCGGCACGCGGTCGAGTCGACGGTGCGAGCAGTTCGTGTCGCGACGGTCAAGGATGACCGTCGCGGCCCGTGTTTCGACCGCAAACGCCTTGTTTTTCACGGCATCGCGAACAGGGGGGCACCTGGTTCGCGAACCCCGAGCCAAGGATGGCTCGGATCTGGGTTGCTTCGAGGGTCAAGGATGATCCCGGAGCACGTCGGGGCACAGGCCCCGACTTCCCTCGACCTGCGTGGTCGGTTCGAGGGCTTTCGGCCATGAGCGGGGGCTCGATGGCTGCTTCGCTTCGCCGCCCGCGTCGTCGACAGACGACGCGGGCGTTTCTTTTCGGGGTTGCTCACCAGAAGAACGAGGACGCCGCGATTCGCGGCGTCCTCGTCGGATGGTCTTCGTCGGGTTGGCGGGCGGTCGTCCGGTTCGGGCTTCAGGCTTCCGAGGCCGGCCGGATCTGACCTGCCACGGGGGGCGCTTCTTCGTCGGCCACGATCTGCTCCGCGACCTCGCGACGGTGTACCGCGACTTCACGCGGAAACTCGAATGCGAGTCGGACACGGTCGCCCTTGATCACCGCCACCCGGACGACACCAAGAGGTGACGAGGGATCTCCGATGATGACTTCCTCGCCTTCGCGGCGGGTGATGACGAGCATGATCAGGGCCTCCTGCCTGCGGACCAACCTCGGAAGCGTTCAGCCGGGGCGTTGGTGCCTCGGCCGTTGAGGGATGGTTGCCGAGATCGTTCGGCTTCGTACAGGGTAGCCGAACGACGGCGATTGCAGAAGTCGGTATCGGTGGATTTCGGGAGCCGCCAGGGGCCTCACTCAGCGGCCACGACGTCCGTCACCTCGGGAATCATGGTCCGCAGATTCTGCGCGATTCCATCGCGAAGCGTCATTTCGCTCGAGGGACAACCGATGCAGGCCCCGAGAAAGCGGATGGTGACCACGCCTTCCTTGGAGATCTCGAGGAGCTCGAAGTCGCCGCCGTCTTCCTGCACTGAGGGCCTGATCAGGTCGAGGACCGCCTCGACACGAGACTGTAGAGATTCGGATGGCGAATCGGTCATTGGTGAAAACGTCCTCGAAGGGCCCGAAAGCTGGGCGTCGTCGGCTCGTCCGGAAGCGGCGTGCGTCGACCGCGATGATAGAGTCATCAGGCGATCGCCGTCGAGCGACCGACGTTTCGGTGCTGACGGACGGCGTCATTCGTTCCTGAAGGGCATGGAGGCCTGAGCGACGTGATCCCGAGAATGCTTCGTGACGAGGGCCCGAGTGGGGCGTGCCGGGAATGGGATCCCCGTTCGGCACCCCCTTTCGTACCGTTCCTGTTTCTCATGGTCCTCGGCCTGTTTCCGGGGTGGCCCGGGTGCGCCCCCCGATCGATCGAGGATCCGGTCGTGGTCCTCGCTGACCCGGAGGAGACCTCCGGACGCCACGCGGCCGCGTTGCGGATGCTGGAGGCGACCACGGAACCCGATGCCACCAGTCGTGCCCTCAAGCGCATGATCATCGCCGACGGCTACGCCGTCGACGTCCGGCAGATGGCGTACGACCGGATGAAGATCATCGACCCCGAAGGACTCCAGCGGCTGCTGGAGATCCAGATGCCGAAGATCGATGCGATCCAATGGCGGGCGAGGTTGTGTGAACTCATCGCGGCGGAGCCGTGGATCGACATGACGCCGACGCTCATCCGAGCTTGGGCGAGACCGATGCCGAACTGGGTGGAGGATCCGAAGGATCGTCCAGAGCGACTGGCCCTGATCGAGATGTACGGCGAGGATCGGCTCGCCGACGTCCTGGTGCAGGTCATGCTCGACGCCGACCCGGTGGTCGCCGCCAATCTGCGGGCGCGATGCTGGGAGCTGCTCGTGGCGGAGGGTCGACGCGATCGCGTGGTGGAACTGCTGGCGAGCAGCGACGTCTCGCCGCGTGACGGCATGTTCCGGGATCTCCGGGAGATCTCGAAACGCACCGGGATCATTCCCGCGAACCGCGAGGAGATCATCTGGGCCCGCACCCTCTGTCGACCCGAGAACACCGGCTTTCTCGATGCGGCGGCGGCGGCGTGCGATCGGGTGCCGGCGTCGCGACGGTCATCGCTCGAACTTCGCGATCTGGGCGTGCTCGTGGCGGCGATGCGTCTCGATCCGGACCTCGTCAAGCAGGACGAGGCCACGCTCTACGAGGGCCTCCGAAAGGACGTCGACGTCGACGGCAGGCGACTGTACTCGGCGAACTTCACCGGTTGGAACGACACCCATACCGAACGACTGCGGGAGGTTCGTCGCAAGCTCGACTGGGGCGACCTGCTGGCGATGCGGATCGCGATCGAGTCCCTGGGCATCGATGCGGTTCGCGGTCATGTCTTCCGATACGCGGAACGCGATCTCCTCGACGAAAGCACCGAGTTCGGCGGCGTCATCTCGGTGGATGAAGCGGGTCGGATCGAAGTGCTGGAATTCAAGCCGCGGCTTCGGCGCGGCGACAATCGCTTCGAGGCGACGCAGGAGATGTTCGACGCCGCGTACACCGGCGTCTTCCACTTCCACAACCATGCCCAGAAATACGACAACCAGGACTACGCCGGGCCGCACATGGGCGACTTCGCCTACGCCGAGTCGACGCGGGCCAACTGCCTCGTGTTCACCTTCATCGACAGCCGGACCATCAACGCCGACTTCTACCGTCACGGCGGCGTGGTGGTGGATCTCGGAACCTTCCAACGGCCGGACTGACGCCACTCCGGCCGCCGGTCCCGATCGGGAACCAATCGCGTGCAGGTCCTGCTGATCATCCTCGCCGCCGTCGTGCTGCTTCCCGCGCCGGAGGGTGGTTTCCCGGCGCGACTCGAGCCGCTCACGAGCATCGGTCTGGTGCTGGGGGGCGTGGCCGCCCTGCTCGTCATCGCGGTGGCGAACGCGCGGCTGCTCCAACGTCGGCTCGCCGGAGATCAGCCGCTTCGCCAGTTCGACCGCGCCGCACGGAGTCTTCGATTCGTCCAGTGGGCGGCGGTGGCGATCGTGGCGGCCGGCGTCCTCGCGACCGGCTTTCGAGAGGCGGTCCGCGGTTACGTGGGCGATTTTCTCATCCTCGACGAGGCCGTGACGATGGCCCCCGCGTTGTTCGCGATCGTCGCCGCGTGGTGGATCTTCCATCCCTTCGAAGTCCGGGTCCGCGATGCGACCCTGATCCGTCGGCTGGATGAAGGTCTCCCCGTGCATGCGGCGCCGTCCCGAGGCGCCTGGGTGGCGATGCAGTTTCGAACGCAGGTTCTCATCCTGCTGGTCCCGCTCGGCCTGCTCGCGTTGACGGGAGATCTGTTCGAAGTGGTGATCACGCGAACGACGTTCGATCCACCGGCCTGGATCGCCACCGCGGCACCCGCTTCGGTGATCGTTCCCATCGCGATTCTCGCACCGGCGATGGTGGTCCGACTCCTCGGCGCCCGACCGCTGCCCGAGGGGGAGGTTCGGACGACGCTCGAATCCATGTGCGTCCGGGCGGGGGTCCGGGTCCGGAACATCCTGCTCTGGCCCACCGGCGGTCGACTGGTCAACGCCGCGGTCACCGGCTTCGTCGGTCCGCTTCGCTGGGTCCTGCTCACCGACGGCCTGCTCGAGACGCTGCGCCGGGAGCAGGTCATGGCGGTGATGGCCCACGAACTCGCCCACGCGCGTCGACGGCACATGCCCTGGATGGGCGTGGGGCTCGTCGCGATGAGCATGGTGCTGGCGGAAGCGATCGATCCGATGCTCGCCGCGATTCGCTCTGCGCGGATCGACGAAGGTGGTGCCGAATCGGCGCTCATCGCCGAACTCTGGTGGATGGACATCGGGGCGACCGCGGTGGTGCTCACCGGGACGCTGATCGGCTTCGGCTGGATCTCCCGCCGCTTCGAGCGCCAGGCGGACGCCTTCGCGGCGGTCCGGATGTCGGTCGACGCGGACGACCGTCCGCTCGACACGGTCTCGGTCGACGGCGTCGACGCGATGCGGTCCGCCTTGACCGCGGTGGCCGGCGTCAACGGCGTGGACCTGAACCGCTTCACCTGGCGACATGGGTCGATCGCGTCGCGACAGCGACACCTGCTGGGACTGATCCATCGGCCGGTGGACCGACTTCCGATCGATCGCGTGGTCGGGACGATCAAGGTCGCCTCGGTGGTGGCGATCGTGCTGGTGTCGGGGCGGTGGTATCTGTCCACGTCGTCGGAACCGTCGATTTTCGAGGATCCGGGGTTCGGAACGCCCGAAATCGCGCTCGCCGGGCGAGAATGACGACATGCGCTTCGTCAAGATGCACGGCCTGGGCAACGACTACGTCTTCGTCGACGGCCGGACGACCAACATCGATGATCCCGCCGAGCTGAGCCGGCTGGTCAGCGATCGACATCGCGGCGTCGGGAGCGACGGATTGATCTTCATCGATCCACCCGACGACCCGCGGAACCATGCTCGCATGCGGATGTTCAATGCGGATGGAAGCCGCGGGGAGATGTGTGGGAACGGCATCCGGTGCATCGCGAAGTTCCTGGTCGACCGAGGAATCACGGAAGACGTGGCCCTTCGAATCGAAACCGACGGCGGCCTTCGTCGACTCGGTTGGCGGCGAGCGGCCGACGGTCGCGTCGACACCGTCGAGGTCGACATGGGCCCGCCGACGCTCGTCGTCGATCGAGTCCCCGCCATCCTGCCCGGCCTGGAGCCGGCCGCGACCGCGATCGAGTGGGCGTTCGATCCGGGCGAATTCGAATTGGAGCCCGCGGTGGTGAAGCGGGCGGGCATCGCGTCGCGACTCACGTTGGTGTCGATGGGAAATCCGCACGTCGTGATCCGTTGCGACGACGCCGAGGCGGTCCCGCTCGACCGAATCGGGCCCGTGATCGAACGGCATGCCTGGTTTCCGAACCGGATCAACGTTCACTTCGTTGAAGCGGGGGACCGGGGCTCGGTCCGGGTCGTGACCTGGGAGCGCGGAAGCGGACCGACCCGGGCCTGTGGAAGCGGTGCGTGCGCGGTGTGCGTGGCCGGGGTGCTCGGCGGCTGGGCGGCCTCGCCACTCCGCGCTGCGCTGCCCGGTGGCGTGCTCGACCTTCGCTGGTCGGGCGGGCATGGGGATCCGGTGATCATGACCGGGCCCGCGACCGAAGTCTTCGAAGGTGACATCGAACTCGCCGGCACCGACCGGCAGGAAGCGAATCCATGACCATCCGACTCGATCGACTCGATGATTTCGAACGGCGCATCGCCGAAACGGTGCGAACCCGCGATGCCCGGATGCGTGAGGAACTCGCGGCGATGGTCGCGATCCCAACCGGCTTCAATCACACCCCCGGCCTCGATGCGCTGCGCGACCTGCTTGCGGATCGGCTCGCCGGAATCAACGGTGTCCTCGAGCGGATCCCCGGCGTTCCGCGGCCGGGTTGGATCAAGATCCGCAGCGGCTCCGACGATCCCGAAGCGGCCGCGGTCACCGAGGACGTGCCGCCGATGCTGGTCGCCCGGCATGCGGTGGACGACGGCCGGGACGCGACCCGGATCATGGTCTGCGGGCATCTGGACACGGTGCACGATCCCGCCGGTCCCTTCCAGGAACTGGTGGAGGCGGCAGGCGGTATCGCCCACGGTCCCGGTGCGATGGACATGAAGGGCGGGCTGCTGGTCGCGATCTCCGCCCTCGAAGTGCTGCACGAACTGGGCCGCGAACTCGACTGGACGGTCGCCCTGGTTCCCGACGAGGAGACCGGTACCTACTTCTCGGAGAAGGCGCTGCTCGACGTGGCGAAGGGGCACGACGTCGGTCTGGTCCTCGAACCCGCACTGGTCGACGGTTCGCTGGTGGTCGAGCGGATGGGATCGGGCGCCTTCATGATCGAGGCCCATGGTCGGGCCGCCCACGTCGGCCGCGCGTTTTCGGAAGGCCGGTCCGCGGTGGTGGCCCTCGCCCAGGCGATCCTCGAGATCTCCGCCCTCGCCGACCCGGACGCGGGTCGCATCGTGAACATCGGCCCCATGCACGGCGGGCAGGTCACCAACGCGGTCGCCCATCACGCCCGGTGCTGGGGGAACGTCCGCTACCGCGACGAGGCCGCTCGAGTATCGCTCGACGCGGAGATCCGGGCGGTGGTCGACCGGCTCAACGGGACGATGGCCGAGGCGGGCGACGATCCGCCGCGGCTCGAGGCCCACACCGCTTTCATCCGGGCGGCGAAGCCCGCGAACCCGGAGGTCATGAAGCTGGCGGAGCGGGCGCGGCAGGCCAGCGAGGATCTGGGACACCCCATGCCCTTCGCCTCGACCGGCGGGGTCTGCGACGGCAACGTCATCCAGCAGGCGGGGGTTCCCACGATCGACACCCTCGGGGTCCGGGGCGGTGGAATGCACCGGCCGGACGAGCACATCCAGCTCGACAGCCTCGTGGAGCGGACGACGCTCTTCGCGATTCTGATGCATCGCCTGGATCGGGACGGTTTCGGAGACCGGCCGGGATCCGGGCGTTCGATATCATGAAATCGTCCCCGCGAGGTCCTCGCGGCGATTCATCGGTTCATTGATCACGAGCCCCGGAAATCCCCCGTTTTCGGCGCTCAAGGAGGTTCCTCGCGTGAGCACGTCCCCGTCCAGCACCATCGCCGAAACGTTTCGTCACAGCCCCGAAGTCACGTCCGCCATCGACGCGGTGATCACCCGGCTGGAGGCGGACCAGGCCGCGGTCGTCGAGGCCCGCCCCGCCACGAAGGCGGGGGCCGAGACGCTCCAGGGCTGGCTGGCCCGGTCCAAGGAGTCGCGGGGCAAAGGGGCCCTCTACCCGTACGTGGGAAGCGGCATCGGCCGGGGGCCGCTGGTCGAACTCGTCGACGGCTCGGTGAAGTGGGACATGATCAACGGGATCGGCGTCCACATGTTCGGCCACGGTGATCCCGGTATGGTCCGTGCCGCCCTCGAGTCGGCGCTGGGCGACGTCGTGATGGAGGGCAACCTCCAGTACAACTCGAAGAGCATCGAACTCTCCGAGTTCCTCGCCCAGGAAGCGGCGAAGGGCTCGAACATCCGGTACTGCTTCACCACCAACTCCGGGGCCATGGCCAACGAGAGCGCCTTGAAGGTCTGTCAGCAGAAGACGAACGGCGCACCGCGGGTCATCGCCTTCCAGGACTGCTTCATGGGCCGTTCGACCACGATGGCCCAGATCGGCGATTCCGCGGGCGGACGCGTGGGCATTCCACTGAACGCCCAGGTCGACTACATGCCGTTCTACGACGCCGCGGCCGGAGACCGATCGATCGAGATGGCGGTCTGGCATCTCGACATGTATCTCAAGCGATATCCGGGTCAGCACAGCTGCTTCATCTTCGAGCTGGTGCAGGGCGAGGGAGGATTCCGCACCGCGCCCCGCGAGTTCTTCGTGCCCCTGATGGAGATGTGTCGGGAGCATGGGGTTCCGATCTGGGACGACGAGGTGCAGACGTTCGGTCGCAACACCGAGATGTACTACTACGACGCCCTCGACCTCGGCGAGTACGTCGACGTGGTGACCATCGGCAAGATGAGTCAGGTCTGCGCCTGTCTCTACACCGAGGAGTACAACCCGAAGCCGGGCCTGCTCAGCGGCACGTTCATCGGCTCGAGCAGCGCGATCCACGGCGGACTCTCCGCCCTGCGGCGGCTTCGTGACGGCGGCTACTACGGTCCCGAAGGCAGGATCGCGGGCCTCCAGGCGGCGTTCCGGGAACATGGGGACGCCTTCGTCGCGGCCCACCCCGAGTGGTTCCCGGTCGCGAAGGACACCTTCGGCCGGCCGATCACCGAATTCGTGGCGGGAACCGGCGGCATGTGCCGTCTGACGCCTTTCGGGGGCAGTCGGGCGATGATCATGAAGGCGCTCCACGTGATGTTCGATGAAGGAGTGATCGCCTTCATCTGTGGTCACGATCCGTACCACCTTCGTTTCCTGCCGCCCGTCGGGGTGATGGAACCGGAGCACTTCGGGCCGGTGTTCGAGATTCTCGAGCGGGCCTTCGCCCGGACCGTCGCCGAGGGGTGACGCCCGATTCGATTCCGCCGGCGATGGTCGCCGCCGGATGCACGGCCCCCGTTCGCAGGAGCTTCAGGCATGTTCGTCATCCGACAGGTCGCGACCGAAGACGTCACCACGCTTCTCAAGCTCGCGCGGATGGTCCACTTCATCAACCTCCCGCCCGACCGCGACATCATCGCGTCGAAGGTCGTCCGCAGCCGGAAGAGCTTCGGTCGGGCGGCCACCGACCCCCGCGAGCGGAACTTCATGTTCGTGCTCGAGGACCTCGACACCGGTAACGTGATCGGGACCAGCGCGATCATCGCCTGCGTCTCCTGGCCGGGGCATCCGCACGTCTACCTCGACGTCACGCGTCGGGAGTTCTGGAGCGACGATCTCCAGCAGGGCGCGACCCAGGTCATGCTCACGCTGGGCGAAGACGTCTCGGGCCCCTCCGAGATGGGCGGGCTCATCCTCGCGCCGGGGTATCGAGGCCATGCGGAGAAGCTCGGCGGATTCCTGTCGATGGTCCGCTTCCACTACATGGGCCTGCACAAGCGGCAGTTCAACAAGCGGGTGATCGCGGAGATGATGGGGGCGATCACGCCCGAAAGCCACAACCTCTTCTGGGACTACCTCGGCCGGCGGTTCATCAACCTCTCCTACAAGGAGGCGGATCTCTTCTGCCAGCACTCGAAGGAGTTCATGACCGCCCTGTTCCCGCGCGAGCCGTTCTACGCTTCGCTGCTTCCCGCGGAAGCCCGGAACCTGATCGGACGTGAGAGCGACGAGACCCGGCCCGCCCGCCGGATGCTGGAGCGGCAGGGCTTCGAATACAAGGGGCACATCGACCCCTTCGACGGCGGCCCCTACCTCGAGGTCGCCCGCGACAAGATTCCGCTGGTGGCGGCGACCCGGAAATGTTCGCTGACCGGTGAACTCACCGGGACCGGCAAGTCCGTGGGCATCGTGTCGCATGAGAGCGACGTCGGTTTCCGCGCGGTCCGCACGACCTTCACCCACCGGGGCGACGGGGTTCGGATTCCCGCCGCCGCGATGGACGCGATCCATGCGATCAAGGGATCGAAGCTCGGCGTCACGCCCTTCCCGGATCGGTCGGAAAAGACGGCCGGATCCAAGGCCAAGGCCAAGACCGGATCCAAGACCGGATCCAAGACCGGATCCAAGACCGGATCCAAGACCGGATCCAAGACCGGATCCAAGTCCAAGAGCGCGTCCAAATCAAAGACCGGATCCAAGTCGGGGTCCGGGTCGAAGTCGACCAGGTGACGTTGCGTCGCGGGTCCTGATTCCGCGTCGTCCGCCCTGACCTGCCGACCGACGGACCTCGTCCGCCGGAATCAGCCGCATGCATCCCTCGCCCGAATCGTTCCGCACGGAGAACACGACCCATGTCCCAGCACGGCACCGCGATCGATCGCGGCCTTCTCGACGGCCCGCCCGCGAACCTGATCGACGGGCGGTTCCACCCGCTTCCCGCCGGCGACGCGATCGCCTCGCGGAACCCATCAGTGCCCGATGACGTCGTCTGGCAGGCCGAGGAACGACTCGCCGATGTCGACGCCGCGGTCGCCGCGGCCCGCGCCGCCCAACCGGCGTGGAACGCCCTGGGGCGGGACGCCCGCGAGGCGATTCTCCGCCGCTGGCAGGAAGTCACCCGCGAACGCGCTCCCCGCATGGCCGAACTCATCACCCTCGAGATGGGCAAGGTGCTGTCGGAGAGTCGCTTCGAAGCGAACGCCCTCGCGGGCAAGGTCGACATCACCCTGGGCGAGCATTCCGCGGGACGAATCTCCGACTACGAGGTCGCGGCGGGCGAGACCAAGTCCGGCCACTGCCGGTACAAGCCCCACGGCGTGATGGCGGTGCTCGGGCCGTTCAATTTTCCCGCCCACCTGCCCAACGGCCACTTCGTCCCCGCGCTGCTCGCGGGCAATGCGGTCATCCTCAAGCCCAGCGAAAAGACGCCCGGCGTCGGCCAGGCCCTCGCGGAGATGGCGGTCGAGGCGGGGGTGCCCGCCGGCATCTTCGGCCTCGTCCAGGGCGGCCCCGCGGTCGCCGCCTCGCTTTCCGGCCACGACGGCGTCGACGGCGTCCTGTTCACCGGAAGCTGGCCGGTCGGCCGGCGGATCCTCGAATCGAACCTCGACTCGCCCGGACGGATCGTCGCCCTCGAACTGGGGGGATCGAACCCGTCGGTCGTCATGCCGTCCGCGGATCTTCGTCAGGCCGTGACCGAATGCGCCCGCGCCGCCTTCGCCACGAGCGGGCAGCGGTGCACCTGCACCCGGCGGATCATCCTTCACGCCGACATCGCCGATCGATTCCTCAACGCGTTCTGCAAGGTCGCGAGCACCATCGTGGTCGGCCCCGGCGATTCGGAGGATCCCGTCTTCATGGGGCCCGTCGTCAACGCCGCCGCGGTCGACGACGTGCTGGCGTTCCAGTCGGACCTGCACGCCTCGGGCGGGCGGATCCTCGTCGAGGCCTCCCGGATGGACCGGCCCGGTCACTTCGTCACGCCGGGGGTGGTGCTGGTCGACGGTTTCAGCGTCGATCGGGATCGCGAGTGCTTCGGCCCGCTGGTCCAGGTGGCGATCGTGGAGTCGCTCGACGCCGCGATCGAGCAGGCGAACGCGACCCGTTACGGACTCGCCGCGTCGATCTTCACCGGCGACGACGCCGAATGGGATCGGTTCTTCGACGACTGCCGGTCCGGCTGCATCAACCGCAACACCGGAACCGCGGGGGCGAGCAGCATGCTCCCGTTCGGTGGTCTCGGCCACAGCGGCAACCATCGGCCCGCCGGTGCGTTCAGCGTCGACTACTGCGCGTATCCCGTCGCAAGCATGGTCGAACGCGGCGGCGCCGCGGCCCCGCCCGCCGGCATGCTGGTGAAGGACGACTGGTTCGGCGCCTGATCGGATCCAACGCCGGAGCCCATTCGTGAACGAACCGATCGACACCTCCCCGGGCCGCGCCCGCAGCACGGTGGCGATCGTGGTCCCCGCCTGGAACGAGGCGAAGGTGATCACGGAAACGGTGGCGGCGCTCCGTGACGGGCTGGCGGAGATCGGTCGATCGGGCGAGGTCGTGGTGGTCGACGATGCCAGTGACGATGCCACCGGGGATCTCGCGGTCGCCGCGGGGGCGCGGGTGGTGCGGGTCGAGAAGCGGCACATCGCGGCGGTTCGAAACGCCGGTGCGGCCGCCACCGAAAGCGAGTTCCTGGTCTTCGTCGACGCGGACACCGTCGTTCCGAGCGAGACGCTCCGGATGCTCCTCGCGACCGTCGAGGGCGGGGCCGCGATCGCCGGGCCGCGGGTCGAGATGCCCGGCGTGAAGTCGATGATCTCGCGGATCTGGACGGCCTCGCTGCTGTTCCTGCTCGGGCTCGCGGGGGTTCTGCCGGGATGCTGCCTGGTCCTGCGTCGGTCCGCCTTCGATGCGGTCGGTGGCTTCGACGAGCAGTGGTTCGCGAGCGAGGAGGTCTGGTTCGTCCGGGCGGTCCGCGCCCTCGGTCGGGGGCCGGCGGTCCGGATCGACGCGCCGGTGCTCACCTCGCCGCGCAAGGCGAACGCGGTCGGTCCGCTGCGGCTCGTCTGGCAGACGCTCTCGATCGGACTGG
>NYSY01000108.1 GCA_002683215.1 Planctomycetaceae bacterium | reverse complement strand
GCCTTGGTGGCGGGCTTCTTCTTCACGGTCATCTTCATGCCCATGAACTTGACGGGGGTGCCCTTCTTGAGGTCGGCGACCATCATCGACTCGAGGGTCGAGACCACCGCGGTGACTTCCTTGCGGCTCATCTCGGTGGCTTCGGCGATGGTGTTGAAGATCTGGCTCTTGGTGCGCGGCGCCACGGAACCCTTGATGGTCGGGGCCTTCTTGGCGGGGGCCTTCTTGGCGGTCTTCTTGCGGACCGTCTTCTTGGCGGTCTTCTTGCGGGTGGTCTTCTTCGCGGCCGCCTTGCGGACGGTCTTCTTCGCGGTCTTCTTCGCGGTCTTCTTGCGGGTGGTCTTCTTCTTGGCCATTGCAGTTGATCCTTGCTGGTCCTTTTTTGGACCGCTTGTCTTCCGGCCCGCCGTCTTGGCGAGGCTCGGAAATGGACGTCCCCGGGACCACTCCATTGGTCCCACCGAAGGCATGAACGCTTCGGCAGAGAGGGGTACAACACGAAAACCGTCGGAGTTTCTCGTGCTTTCCGCGCGAATCTAACGGTAGCGGCGGCCTTCGACAACACATGAGAGCCGATGAAATGCGATGTTTTGCCTAGTTTTTTCAGTGTTTTCCGGGGGAGGCCGGAGGTTTGCCGCCCTCTTTCGGGCTGTTTTGCAGCGTTTCGTCCACGAACGCGGAGCCGAAATCGAAGGGATCGAACCCGGTTTCGGGTGATTCCACGTCGTGGTCCGCATCGGTGAACAGCCGCTCCGACTCGACCGACACCAGCGTGGTTCCGCCGAATTCGAGGCAGGTTCCAGGCTCGAGAATCTTTCGAAGCCAGCGGCGCCCGTTGGCCCGAAGCCCTGTTTCGGACCCCGCATCTGCGATCGCCCAGCGGTCCTCTTCGCGATAGATCACCGCATGCAGGGGTGAGACGGCAGGGTCGTCGATGACCAGATCCGCGTGTCCGGATCGGCCGACGAGGATCCGGGGGGCGTCTGCAAGATCGAGCAGGCGAATCGTCCGGTTCGAGTCCGAGCGGCCGGCGAGCAGCAGCGGCAGGGGATGGGTGGCCGAAACCGGTGGTGGATCGTCCCGCAGGAACTCGGCGGCGATCCGAAACGGCGGTTCGGTCTGGAGGTCGACCGGGCTCGGGTCCGGGCCGGTCTCGGGTTCGGGCGGATCGGTCAGCCAAAGGATCACCGGGCCCATGCGGACCCACGATTCATCGGTCTCGAACCGGTGGCAGGTGACCTTGCCCGATTCATTCTCGATTCCGGCCTTCGAGCCGAGGTCCGCGAGGTGCCAGAGACCTCGGTGCTCGAAGAGCACCGCATGGTGTCGGCTGGTTCGATCGTCGGGGATCACGATGGTCGATCGATCGGACCGGCCGAGCGTCAGCAGCGTCCCGGGCTGCAGGGGCTGGCTGAGGAGGAGATCACCGGACGCCTTCGAGACGAGAAGTTCGGGCATGACGTCAATACTACGACGCGTCGCGAGAAATTCGCGACGCGTCGGAGGTTCCATCTGGATTTCCGGGAAAAACCCCTTTTTGATCAGGCCGTGGCGTGCGAGCCGTCGGCCGCGGGGGTCACCGGCGGGCGTCCCACCGAGACGTAGGTGAAGCCGAGGTCGGCCATGTGGCTTCTTCGGTAGACGTTGCGCCCGTCGAAGATCGTCTTGCTGCTGAGCATCGCGGCGATCTTTTCGAAGTCGGGTGAGCGGAACTCGTTCCACTCGGTGGCGACCACGAGGGCGTCGGCCCCGGCGAGGCATTCGTACATGCCGTCCGCGGCCTCGGCGGCCGGGAACTCGACCTTCATGTTCTCGAGTCCCTCGGGGCAGAACGCCTGAACCTTGGCCCCGGCGTCGATCGCCATCTGCATGAGGGCGACGGACGGGGATTCGCGGATGTCGTCGGTCTTCGGCTTGAACGCGACGCCCCAGAAGGCGAGGGTCTTGCCGGTGAGATCCTCACCCATGACTTCGGTGATCTTGTTGAAGAACCAGCCGCGCTGGGCCTGGTTCACCTCGTGGACCGCCTCGTTAAGCTTGCAGGGAAGGTCGACGGCGCGTCCCATCGAGCAGACCGCGAGGGTGTCCTTGGGGAAGCACGAGCCCCCGTATCCGAGGCCGGGATAGAGGAACTGGTTTCCGATCCGCTTGTCGGCGCACATGCCTTCGCGGACGTTCTTGACGTCGGCGCCGTAGGCTTCGCAGAGCCGGGAGATCTCGTTCACGAAGGAGATCTTGCAGGCGAGCATCGCGTTCGACGCGTACTTCACCATCTCGGCGCTGCGGACGTCCATGAGGTAGATGGGGTTTCCCTGGCGAACGAACGGCTCGTAGAGCTCGCTCATCGTCGCCGACGCTTCGTCGCTCTCGATCCCGCAGACCACGCGGTCGGGCTTCATGAAGTCGTTGATCGCATCGCCTTCCTTGAGAAACTCGGGGTTGTCGGCGATGTGGAAGGGGGCGTCGGTCCGGGCTCGGATCAGATCGCGAACCTTGTGGCTGGTGCCCACCGGGACGGTGCTCTTGACCACCACGACCTTGGGCTTCTGATCCGGACCGAGGGTGTCGATCACCTCCGCGATGTCACCGGCCACGCTGAGCACGTACTGGAGGTCGGCGGATCCATCGGTGTCGCTCGGCGTGCCCACGCAGATGAAGATGACGTCGGCATCCTTGTACGCCGCGGTCTTGTCCGTCGTGAACTCGAGGCGACCCGCCTCGGCGTTTCGTTGGATCATCTCGGAAAGGCCCGGCTCGTAGATCGGGCTTTCGCCGCGATTCAGCATCGCGATCTTTCGCTCGTCCACATCCAGCGAGACCACGTCATTGCCGGTCTCGGCAAAGCAGGCTCCGGTGACGAGGCCGACGTATCCGCTGCCAACCATGGTGAGTTTCATGAGACGAAGACCTCCTGGGTCCGGTGAACTGTTTAAGGATGAATCGTGAGGAATGGAACAGTATCTCCGATTTCGGTCGATCTCCACGGCGCCTGAACCTCCATCAACCTGATTTCTCCGGTCGATCGCCCCGCTCGGCCGTGAGCAGGCTGGTCTTGATCTGATTCCAGCGGCTCGTTCCAACGCCGGTGCCGCCGAATCCGCCAAGATCCGCGGCACCGATAATCCGGTGGCAGGGGATCACGATCGGCAGGCGATTTCGGCGCATCGCCTGGCCGATCGCCCGCGCGGCCTTCGGCCGCCCGACGCGTCGGGCGAGGTCGCCGTAGGTGGTGGTCGAGCCGCATTCCACGGTGCGAGTGGCGTTCCAGACCGCCCGCTGGAATCCAGTGCCGGAAGGGGTCGGCACGTCATCGAAATCCACCCGAGTTCCGACCATGGCAAGGATGATCCGGTCACAGAGCCCGGGCAGAAGATCTGGATCGACCGCACCGAGGGATTCGATCGTTCGCCCGCCGCCGCCCGGGCCGTCGAGCATGTCCCGCCATCCGGTCTCGATCGAACCGTCCGCATCGCGCCTGACGAAGAAGGGGCCAGTGGGAGAATCAAGAATTCGATGACGGCCGACTTCGCCGCGGTGACGCCGAGATCCTGCGGAAGGGGACATGGAGGTCGAGCGTAGCGACCGAGCGGGTGCGACGTTCGAGCGTTGTTCTACCGACTAGACTCCGAAGTCGAACGGGCCGTTCGAGCGGCGATTTTCCTCGGTGTTCGACGCTAAGAAGTGGCGGGATCGAGATGAAGAAGGCGAATTTCAACGAGCCGGGTCGATACTGCTCCCGGTGCGGATACGACCTGACGGGCGTGATCTCGGAATGGAGAGACCGGTGCCCGCTCCGGGGGCGCTGCACGGAATGCGGGTTGGAGATCGACTGGCGTGATCAATTCTCGATCACGATGCTTCCCCGTTGGTACGTCGAATCAGGACGGGGATTCTTCCGAGGACTGTGGCGATCGCCGGGGACGATGATTCGGATGTTGATCCCGGGGCACCTCTGGTCGAGGATCAGCCTGACGGCGTTCGCACGCCACGGTTCCTACCCGGCCCTGTCGGGTTGGGTGGTCGGGCTCTTCCTGCTGTGCTACCTGTCCGCCGGCCTGCTCGTGGCGATGCCGGAAATCTCGGCCACGGCGAAGATCGCGTGGTCATCGAAGCCGGTGTCCATGCTCGCGCCGAAGGCGGACTATCCCGGAACGACCTCGATGCGGGCCGGGCGGTTGTTGATCGACCCCTTTCAGATCATGTTCGGGGAGCGTGAATGGGAGGGGGGACGCCTCGGTCTCTCCAGATTGATACCGCGGTGGGAGGTCGCCCAGGACCTCTGGGCCGGGCGGCCGTTCTTCGGAACCCGGCGTGGCTTGCTGGGTTGGTTGGACCCGCGATTTTCGGGAGATCCGTACCCGCCGCCGCGGCGCGACTTGTTGCTCCTCGGGTTCGGTTGCCTCACGATCCCCGCCGCCTTTCTCGTGCTTCGGGATTCCATGAAACGGGCTCGAATTCGGACTGGTCTTCTGGTTCGACTCGGGATTCTCAGCCTGGGAATTCCCGCCGCGGTCTGGCTCGGGCTGGTGCTTCTCGCGGCGGGCCGCGAACTGACCGGGGCGTCATGGAGCATGGAACGCGATGGACTGGCTTCGGGACTCGAGATCACGTTGCCCTGTCTGGGGATCCTCCTGCTCTTCGGGTGGTGGGCGGGGGTGTGTGGTCGGCTCCTCAAGGTGGAGGCCTGGCCGGTGGTTCTGGCCAGCATCTTCACGGTCGGGCTGCTGGCCGCCCTGGTCCTGAGCCTTGCGTTCCGATCCATCGACGGGCCGATCCTCTGAAACCTCCGGCCTCCGGGCGGCGTTTCGGATCGGTTCCTCCGTGATTTCGGCCTTCCCCGCGGCCACCCCGGCCGGCTGACGGATCTACACTTTCGGCATGAACGAAACCCAGACCGTGTCCACGTCGATCGTGGATCAGGACCCCATCAGCCGCAGCGTCGTCGACCTGATCCGCGCCGCGGATCCCGAAGTCGCCGACGTGCTCGTCGCCGAGGCCGACCGCCAGGGTTCGACCCTGGAACTGATCGCCAGCGAGAATCACGTCAGTGCTGCGGTGATGCACGCCGCCGGCACGTGGATGACCAACAAGTACGCCGAGGGCTATCCCGGCAAGCGGTATTACGGTGGGTGCGAGTTCCACGACGTGGCGGAGGATCTCGCCCGTGATCGCGCGAAGAAACTCTTCGGCTGCGGATTCGCGAACGTCCAGCCGCACTGCGGTGCGAATGCGAACATCGCGGCATTCATGGCGCTGCTCAAGCCGGGTGACACGGTGTTGAGCCTTCCGATCAGTTCGGGGGGGCACCTCAGCCACGGCCTCAAGCCGAACTTCAGCGGCACCTATTTCAACATCGTCGACTACGACCTCGATCCCGAGACCGAGCTGCTCGATTACGACGCGATCGCCGCGATCGCCCGCGAGTGCAAGCCCCAGCTGATCATCTGCGGTTACTCCGCGTACTCGAGGGTGATCGACTTCGCGCGGTTCCGCGAGATCGCCGACGAGGTCGGGGCCTACCTCATGGCCGACATCGCCCACATCGCGGGACTCGTCGCGGCCGGCGTCCATCCGTCCCCGTTCCCGCACGCCCACGTGGTGACCACCACGACGCACAAGACCCTTCGCGGGCCCCGGGGCGGGCTGGCGCTCTCCGACGATCCCGAGATCGCGAAGAAGATCGACCGCAAGGTCTTCCCCGGCAGTCAGGGCGGCCCGCTCATGCACGCGATCACCGCGAAGGCGATCGCGTTCGGCGAAGCGTTGCAGCCCGAATTCAAGGCGTACTCCGCCCAGGTGGTGGAAAACGCGAAGGCCCTCGCGGAGGCGCTCGTCGGGCACGGCTACCGGCTCTGCTCGGGTGGCACCGACAACCATCTCATGCTGGTCGACCTCCGGCCCCGT
>NYSY01000107.1 GCA_002683215.1 Planctomycetaceae bacterium | reverse complement strand
GAACGAGCCCTCGGTGGTCGCGGTCCGCAAGGGGACCAACCGGGTCATCAACAGCGGCACCGCGGTCGGCTGGGCCGCGAAGGACATGCTCGGCAAGACGCCCGGTTCGATCTCCGCGGTGCGTCCGCTCAAGGACGGCGTCATCAGCGACTTCGAGATCACCGAGGCGATGCTGAGCTACTTCATCCGCAAGGTGAACGGGCGCAGCCGGATCTTCGGTCCCCGCGTGGTCATCGCGATTCCTTCGGGCATCACCGCGGTGGAGAAGCGGGCGGTGCTCGACTCGGCGGAGCGGGCCGGCGCCAGAAAGGTCTACTTGGTCGAGGAGCCGATGGCCGCGGGAATCGGCGCCGGACTCCCGATCGCGGAGCCGACCGCGAGCATGATCGTCGACATCGGCGGCGGAACGACCGAAGTCGCCATCATGTCGCTCGCGGACATCGCCAGTTGCGAATCGGTCCGGGTGGCCGGCGACGACTTCGACGAGTCGATCATCAACCACATGAAGAAAAGCTACGGCCTGACCATCGGCGAGCAGACGGCGGAGCGGATCAAGATCGAGATCGGATCCGCGGCGCCCGTCGGCGAGACCATGAACATGGAGGTCCGTGGACGCGACATGGTCACCGGTCTCCCCCGCAAGACGGTGGTCACCAGCGACGAGATCCGTGACGCGTTGACCGAGCCGGTCAACCAGATCGTCGAGGCGGTGATCCGGACGCTGGAGCACGCGGAGCCCGAGCTTTCCGCGGATCTCGTCGACAACGGAATCATGCTCGCCGGTGGTGGAGCCCTGCTCCGCGGCATGGACGTGGTGATCTCCAACGCGACCGGACTCGACGTCGAGGTGGCGGAGGATCCGCTCACCTGCGTGGCCCGTGGCACGAGCATCTATCTCGAAAGCCTCGAGGACTGGAAGGCGACGCTCGAGTCCGACCTCGACGAAGTCTGACCCGCAGGACGGGAGGCGATCGATCGGCCGCACACGTCAAGTCCCAATCAGCCCTTTCTCACTGGCCGTGCTGGTGGTGCTGTTGCTGTCGCTGTTGCCCACCGGTTGGCTCGTTCCCTGGACCAACCGCCTCTCCGAGATCGTTCGCCTGCCGCTGGTGCCGCTCGGGGACATCGCGACCTCGGCGCGGGTCTGGCTGACGGTCGACGACTCCCAGATCGCGACGCGGGAGGAATTCGATCTGCTGGAGCGGGAGCGGAACGAGTACCGGCGGCTCTATCACGCTTCGGCGGAACGGGTGCGCGAGCTCGAAGGGCTCGTGGGGAGCCTGCGGGGCCTGCCGCCGGTCGATGCGGTCGGTGAATACGTCGCCATCGAGGTCGATGTGATCGGTTCGGATCCGAGTGCGCCGCGCGGGCCGCTTCAGGTGAATGCCGGCACTCGCCGGGGCCTTCGCGGCGGTGGGGTCGCGATTCACCGGGGCGATGTCCTCGTGGGTCGGGTGATGCGTGAGGTGGGACCCACGACCGCGTGGATCCAGCCCGCCCTCGCGACCGGTCTGATCGACGCCCGCCTGACACCTGCCGCACTCGCCGGGGCGAACGTTCGTGACGGCACCGCGGTGCAGCTCGAACCGCTGGACGGCGGTTGGCGGACGACCGTGGACCGATCCGTCGCAGTGGCGCCGGGAATGATCGTCCGGCTTCACGACGCGAGTTGGTCGCGATTCGCGCAGGGGCTCGCGATCGGGCTCGTCCGCGAGGTCGCGCCGCTCGAATCGAATCCCACTCGGCTGGAGGTCCGGATCCGGCCGGCGGAGGATCCGAGGCGGCTGGATCGCTTTCTGGTGGTGAGTCAGGCCGATGGGTCGGGGGAGACTCCATGAGACTCGGCGTCTTCGTGGTCGCACTCGCCGTCTGCCTGGTGCTCGATTCGAGCTTCCTCGCCGCGGTGTCGATCGGTGGGGTGCATCCGCTCTCCACCGCGGTGTTGATGGTCTACGTCGGTCTCTTCGCCCCGCGGCGGATGGTGCTCTGGACGGCCCTGGCGACGGGGATTCTTCTCGATCTGGCGACTCCCGCGGTCTATCGCGGGGACCAGCCCTTCTTTCTGATCGGTCCCTACGCGCTCGGTTGCGTGTTCGGTGCCAATCTGCTTCTTCCGATTCGGACGATGGTCTTTCGTCGAAATCCGATCGCGGTGGGCCTGCTCGCGATTCCCTACCTCTTCGCGGTCGGGGTGGTCTTCATGGCGATCTGGACGGTGCGAGGCCTCTACAGCGAGACCGCGGTGCCTTGGGCGGACGCCTCGGCGGCGGCGGAACTCGGGCGACGCCTCGGTGAGGCGATCTACACCGGAGGCTTTGGAATTCCCTTCGCCTGGCTGCTGCTGATGACCTGGCCGACCTGGCGATTCGAGGTCGGATCGGCCCGGCGTTGAAGGCTCGTCATTGCTGGGGAACGGGTATCTTCGCGGCATGAATGGCATGAACGGCATCAATGGCACGGAAGGCCTGGACGGCGTGGTCCTGCTCGACGACGGGCGAGGGCACTTCGGCCCGCTCACCGACCTCCGATCCACGGCGGATCTCCGAAGCGGGATGCTGACCACCGGTGCTCGCCTGCTGCACGACGTCGGCCTGCCGCTCGCCGCCCTCCGCGTCCCCGAGGGGCTGGCCGGGATCGTCGAATCGAACCATCCCGGGGTTCCCGTCAATCGGCCTCCGGTGGGGCGTGGCGGGTTCCTCGTCCTCAACACCCGAATGCTCGACGGATGCAGTGGCCCTCTGCCTGGCGCTCATACGGCGGCCCTCGACGCCCATGGTGACATTCGGATGGCGGTGGTGGACCACGCCGCCGTCTCGGCCCTGCTCGAAGGCGGCACCTTCCCGGACGCGGTCGCGACGTCGGTCACGGACGGGCCGGCGCTCGCGGAGGCGGCCTGGGACGTCTTCACGACGGCGGGTGATCGGATCGCCGGCGACCTGGATCGCCTCGGTGCGGGCTGGGGCTCGCCACCCGATGCGAGCCCGGTCGGCCCGACCGTTCTCGGCGACCATCCCGTCCGGATCGCCGCGACCGCGACCTTCGATCCCGGCGTGGTGATGGACGCCCGGGCCGGGGCGATCGCCATCGGCGCGAACGTCCATGTCGGGATCAACGCCGCGATCCACGGGCCATGTGCGGTGCTGGAATCGACGCGGGTGGCCGATCACGCCATGCTCAAGGCGAACACCGTCATCGGCCCGCATTGCCGGGTTGGCGGGGAGATCGGCGGCACGGTCTTCCAGGGTTTCGCCAACAAGAGTCACCACGGTCACCTCGGCGACAGCTGGGTCGGAGCGTGGGCGAACCTCGGGGCAGGCACCGTGAACTCCAATCTGCTCAACACCTACGGTGACGTCGCCATGCGACTGTCTCCGGACGGGCCCCGGCTCCGGTCGGGGCGACAGTTCCTCGGGTGCGTGATCGGCGATCACGCCAAGACCGCGATCGGTACGAGGATCATGACCGGAACCTCGATCGGAACCGGGGCGATGATCGCCACCAGCACGCCGCCGGCCGCGACGGTGCCCGCGTTCACGTGGGCGACGGACGCCGGAACGCGGTGCTACCGGTTCGACAAGTTCCTCGCCGTGGCCCGGTCGGTGATGGCCCGCCGGCAACTCGAACTCGACGCCGCCGCCGAGGCCCGGCTTCGCGGGCTTCATCCGGAGGCCGGTCGAGAGGTGGGATCGTGAGCGACGCGGATGGCGAGGTGCTCTACCTGATCGACGGGTACGCGCAGTTCTTCCGGGCCTACCACGCGATCCGGACCGAGATGCACAGCCCGGTGACCAGCGAGCCGACGCACATGACGTTCGGCTTCACGGACATGATCCTGAAGATCCTTCGCAACGACCGCCCGAGCCATCTCGCGGTGGTGCTCGACGTCTCCGGGGATCGAGGGACGTTCCGATCGCAGATGTTCCCCGAGTACAAGGCGAACCGGGATGCGCCGCCCTCGGATCTGAAGCCGCAGGTGGACCGCTGCCTCGAAGTGCTCGGGCAACTGGGGGTCCCCGCCTTCGGGCTGGAAGGCGTCGAAGCGGACGACGTGATCGCGACCCTGGTGCGTCGCCTTCGGCGGGATCGTCCGGACCTCGAGATCCGGATCATCTCGAAGGACAAGGATCTGCAACAGCTGCTCGACGAGCGGACCGCGATGCTCGACGTTCACAAGGATGAATTGACGGGGGTCGCGGAGCTGGAGGCCCGGACCGCGGATCCGAAGCGGGGGCTCGCCGGAATCACGCCCGCGCAGGTCGTCGACATGCTGACCCTGATGGGTGACACCGCCGACAACGTGCCCGGGGTCGATGGAATCGGCCCCAAGACCGCGGCGAACCTGATCTCCGAGTTCGGCTCGATCGACGGCGTGTACGCCTGCATCGACGCGGAGGAATCGCTCAAGGACCCGCGTCGGCGTATCAAGGGCAAGCGTCGCGAGAACCTCGTCGCGGCCCGGGACCGGATCGCGCTCGGTCGGGCGCTGATCACCTTGAAGGAGGACTGCGACGTCGACTTCGCACTCGACGACGCCGAGATCCGGCTCGACCGGGTGGACGCCGCGGTGGTCGACGAGACCATGCGGGTGCTCGGGTTCACGCGGCATCGAACCGGATTCCGCGCGGTGCTGGGAGGTGAGGCTGGCACCGATTCGAAGCCGTCTTCCACGGGTGGCCCGGCGTCGGACGCCCCGGCCGCCGCCGACGAGGACGGCGATGCGGTGGGAACCCTGTTCGCCTTCGGTGGTGACGACGTTTCGGTCGCCGCCACGTCGCCCCTGGCTCCGGTCGATGGCGATTACGAGATCATCTCGACGCTTGAAGGCCTTGATGCGGTCGTGGATCGGGCACGGGAGGCCGGGGTCGTCGCGATCGATACCGAGACGGACTCGCTGGGGCCGCGGACCGCGAAGCTCGCGGGGGTCTCGATCGCCGTCGAGGAGGGCGCTGGCGTCTACGTGCCGCTTCGATCACCCTCGCCGGAGGTCCATCTCGATCTCGATGCCGCCCGCCCGGCGCTCGAACGGCTGCTTGGCGATCCGTCGATCGGCAAGGTCGGGCACAACCTGAAATTCGATCTCGTGGTGCTCCGGTCGCACGGCTTCGAGGTGCGCGGGGTCCAGGGCGATTCGATGGTGGCGTCGTACATCGACGATGCCACCCGCGCGACCCACAAACTCGACGCCCTTTCGGAATCGGAGCTCGGTCGCCGGTGCGTGCCCATCGAGGCGCTGATCGGGAAGGGCCGGAACCAACGGGCGTTCAGCGACGTCCCGCTCGAAGAGGCAGCGCCGTACGCGGGCGAGGACGCGGACGTCTCGCTTCGGCTCGAACGTCGTTTTCGAGGACGACTCGTCGATTCCGGTCTCGAGACGTTGTACGAAGTCACCGAGGTTCCCCTGGTCGAGGTGCTCGCCGGATTGGAGTACGAGGGGATCCGGGTCGAGCCCGAGGTGCTCGACGAGCAGCGTGAAGGCCTGCAGATCCGGATCGAGACGCTGCGGGCGTCGATCGTCGACGCCGCGCCGCACGCGTTCAGTCCGGACTCGCCCAAGCAGCTCGCGGCGGCGTTGTTCAACGCGCCCGACGCGGATCCGCCGGGGATCGGCCTCAAGCCGCTCAAGAAGGGGAAGACCGGGCCGAGCACCGATGCGGAGGTCATGGAGAAGTTGTCGGAGGATCCGGGCGTCTCCACGCCGATTCCCGGTCTGATCCTCGAATACCGCCAGCTCACCAAGCTGGTCAACACCTACCTCGTCGCCCTCAAGGATGCCATCCGTCCCGAGACCGGCCGCATCCATGCATCCTTCAACCAGACCGTCACGGCGACCGGTCGGCTGTCCTCCAGCGATCCCAATCTTCAGAACATTCCGATCCGGACCGAGGTCGGGCGGCGTATTCGGCGAGCCTTCGTGGCGGCACCCGGGCACGTGCTGCTCGCGGCCGACTACTCGCAGGTCGAGCTTCGGATGCTCGCCCATCTCTCGGGGGACGA
Source organism: Planctomycetaceae bacterium (assembly GCA_002683215.1). Classification (GTDB taxonomy): domain Bacteria; phylum Planctomycetota; class Phycisphaerae; order Phycisphaerales; family SM1A02; genus UBA12014. The sequence goes on along the minus strand of NYSY01000107.1, from coordinate 810 downwards.
GAACCTGCAGGCGGCGTTCCGTCGCGGGGACGACATCCACGCGGCGGTCGCCGCGGAGGTCGAGGGCGTGCCGCTGGAGGAAGTGGATGGCGCCGCTCGCACCGCCGCGAAGATGGTCAACTTCGGCATCGTCTACGGGGTCACCGCCTACGGGCTCGCACGTCGGCTGGGTGGAGACACCGACGTCGCTCGCGCCGACCGGATCATCCGTGACTACAAGGCTCGTTATCCCGCGATCGAGGCGTTCCTCGAAGCCTGCGTCGAGCAGGCGCGTCGCGAGGGCTCGGTTTCGACGATCCTGGGCCGTCGGCGATCGATTCCCCAGGTCCATGCTCGGAACCCGCAGGAGCGTGCCCAGGGCGAGCGCATGGCGATCAACACGGTGGTTCAGGGCAGTGCCGCGGACCTGATCAAGCGTGCCATGATCGATCTGCATCGATCGCTTCCAACCCATTTCTCGACGTCTCGGATGATCCTCCAGATCCACGACGAACTCGTGTTCGAGGTTCCGGAAGGGGAGGTCGAGGCGGTCGCCGACGTCGTCCGGGAACGAATGGAGAACGCCATGGAACTCACCGTACCGCTAGTGGCCGAACCTTCCTGGGGAAGGAGCTGGGCGGACACCAAGTGAGTCTCCGGCCCGGATCGGCGGGTCGACTTGACGAGCGGGCGTGGGACGCTAGTCTGTACCGTCTCACCGGATTCCGGTGAGTGGACACAGAGCGGGGGCGGTAGCTCAATTGGTTAGAGTACCGGCCTGTCACGCCGGTGGTTGCGGGTTCGAGTCCCGTCCGCCTCGCTTCGCGGCCT